>CAZDRA010000066.1:0-24583 GCA_964507705.1 uncultured Roseivirgaceae bacterium
CTATTTTTGAGAGCCGAAAAATCGGCCTTTAATCGCACCATACTGGAATTGAAAGGTATAATCATACATAGTACCATCATACTCGCCCGCAGCCTTTAATCGCACCATACTGGAATTGAAAGGAAGTACGAGCAGGTCTATAGCCAGCTTCACCCTGACCTTTAATCGCACCATACTGGAATTGAAAGGGGTATCGAATGCATCTGAATAATGCGGCTCTAAGATCCTTTAATCGCACCATACTGGAATTGAAAGTTTGCGGCATACGTGTGGGATCAGGTAGTGAAGAAATCCTTTAATCGCACCATACTGGAATTGAAAGACGGCAATCCTTTACGGGGTTGTGATAGTCGATATCCTTTAATCGCACCATACTGGAATTGAAAGACTGATAAGGATACACTCCTGATGTTTGTCCATCCCCTTTAATCGCACCATACTGGAATTGAAAGTCTGGTGAAAGGGCGACTCTCGTGTAATGTTTTTCAGCCTTTAATCGCACCATACTGGAATTGAAAGGAATTTCGATCGTAAAAGCGCAGCTCGCTTTAAATTCCTTTAATCGCACCATACTGGAATTGAAAGATCATACAAATGCTCGTATGTCCGCAGTTCTTAAATCCTTTAATCGCACCATACTGGAATTGAAAGCGGAGTAGGTCAACGGTGCCAGGTAAAAATATGCTGCCTTTAATCGCACCATACTGGAATTGAAAGCTGGCCAAGCATGTGCAGAGCAATTCGGGAGATTCAGCCTTTAATCGCACCATACTGGAATTGAAAGTGATTATCGGCGGCGGACTATTGGCCGCAGCCGCAGCCCTTTAATCGCACCATACTGGAATTGAAAGGTCAATTAACATGTTGTCTATCTGGACGCTGGACTCCCTTTAATCGCACCATACTGGAATTGAAAGGATCGAGCGACTCAGGTATTAACGGCTAATAAAACACCTTTAATCGCACCATACTGGAATTGAAAGATTGGATTTAGGGAACCTGTATTCAAGACATGAGTTGCCTTTAATCGCACCATACTGGAATTGAAATGCAATTCGTAATACATCACCATTTCAGGCGTGGCATCCCTTTAATCGCACCATACTGGAATTGAAATGGTACAGTACCTGAAATATTATGCTTATCGTTATCATCCTTTAATCGCACCATACTGGAATTGAAAGTAGGATCGAGTGGGCCAAATGTTGTGCAGCTACAAACCTTTAATCGCACCATACTGGAATTGAAAGTATTTATAGCTGAAAACCCCTTTTCAATTTCCTTTTCCTTTAATCGCACCATACTGGAATTGAAAGTCAAAAGCGAAAGGGATAAAGTATAATTTGTAGTCCCCCTTTAATCGCACCATACTGGAATTGAAAGATTGTTTCGGGCTATACAAGTCCTCTAATCCATACCCCTTTAATCGCACCATACTGGAATTGAAAGTTATATTGGCATTGATGGTTTTGTGGGGTTTTGGCGCCTTTAATCGCACCATACTGGAATTGAAAGTGAAATATGGTGTATCGTTAAATAAAGGCAAATCATTCCTTTAATCGCACCATACTGGAATTGAAAGGTTGTAACGACTAATGCAGACCCGTGCACAATAATAGGCCTTTAATCGCACCATACTGGAATTGAAAGTTTCAAATCATAACTAACTGATACTGTGCTCATACCTTTAATCGCACCATACTGGAATTGAAAGCTAAAACAGAAAGAGAAATAAGACAAAATGAATTAGACCTTTAATCGCACCATACTGGAATTGAGTGAAGCTTTCGATAGAATAATATTTATAAAAATATATCTATTTCCATAAAACCCTACAATCCCAAATGCAAGACTTCCATCCACCTTTTCTTTCTTCAACAGTATATCACGTCTGATGGTGAGGATAAAAGATACTAAAACCTATAAAACCTCCAAGGTCTTCGAAGACCTTGGAGGTTTGGATGCAGTCTTGAAAAAGTTTCTAATTTACCAAATAATGAACCCTCCAATACCCCAATGATTGCTCAATCTTCCTTGCTTTATCCGATATTTTTCTTCCCAATAAACTTCTTTTTAAAGAACATAAGGTTTCTTTTTCATTCTAGCCATTTTCGCATAACTTTGCGAGAATTTTGAGTAATTTCTTTTTAAAATATATCCTTTCCCAATAAAATATGCCACGAGATCATAGCATTAAATCTGTATTAATAATAGGTAGCGGCCCCATTGTCATCGGTCAAGCATGTGAGTTTGATTATGCAGGCTCTCAAGCATCCAGATCGCTGAGAGACGAAGGGATTGAAGTGACTTTGATCAATTCCAATCCGGCAACCATCATGACTGATAGTGTAACTGCTGATAATATTTATCTGAAGCCACTCACCAAAAATTCGGTGATTGAAATTCTTAAAAAGCATAATATCGATTCGGTTTTACCTACTATGGGAGGTCAAACAGCATTGAACTTGGCTATTGATTGCGAGAATGCAGGAATATGGGAGAAGTTCGGTGTCAAAATGATTGGCGTGGATATTGGCGCCATTGAGACTACAGAAGACAGAGAGAAGTTCAGACTAAAAATGCAAGAAATCGGAGTTGGTGTTTGCAAAGGAAAAACAGCCAAATCATTTCTTCAAGGAAAAGAAATTGCACAGGAAATAGGATTTCCTTTGGTGATCAGACCATCATTTACCCTTGGTGGTTTAGGAGGAGGGTTTGTACATAATGCTGAAGAGTTTGATAATGCACTTAACCATGGACTACATGCTTCGCCTATCCATGAAGTATTGGTAGAGCAAAGTATTCTTGGCTGGAAAGAATATGAGCTGGAGCTTTTGAGAGATAACAATGGCAATGTGATCATTATTTGCTCAATAGAAAACTTTGACCCTATGGGTATTCATACTGGAGATTCTATCACAGTTGCCCCTGCCATGACCCTTGCCGACACCACATACCAACATATGCGTGATATGGCAATCTTGATGATGAATAGCATCGGCATGTTTGCCGGAGGTTGTAATGTACAGTTTGCCGTAAACCCGGAAGATGAATCGTTAGTTGGGATTGAGATCAATCCTCGTGTCTCCCGATCTTCTGCTTTGGCATCAAAAGCTACTGGATATCCCATTGCTAAAATTGCTGCAAAATTGGCCATAGGGTATAATCTTGATGAATTAAAAAATCCGATTACACAAACAACACCTGCGTTTTTTGAGCCTGCAATAGACTACGTTATTGTAAAAATTCCACGTTGGAATTTTGATAAATTCAAAGGTGCTGACAGAAAGTTAGGCTTGTCTATGAAATCGGTGGGAGAAGCGATGGGCATAGGGCGCAATTTTCAGGAAGCACTTCAAAAGGCATGTCAATCTCTGGAAATTAATAGAAACGGGTTAGGGGCAGACGCCAAAGAGCTCAGAGATCGTGACCAGATTTTAAATAGCCTGGCATCACCAAGTTGGAATAGACTGTTTCATGTTTATGATGCATTCAAGTTAGGAATACCTTTTAAGACCATTCAAAATACTACCAAAATTGATGGTTGGTTTTTACATCAGATTGAAGAAATGATATGGATGGAGAAAGAAATTGAAAAATTTAAACTCGACTCTATCCCGGCTGACCTTATGCGTGAAGCAAAAGAGAAAGGATATGCCGACAGACAGATTGCTCATTTGTTAGGATGTCTTGAAAGTCAGGTACATAAGACACGACTCGATATGGGGGTCAAAAGAGTTTATAAACTTGTTGATACTTGTGCCGCAGAATTTGAAGCTCATACACCTTATTATTACTCTACCTTTGCCGATGAAAATGAATCTATCCCTTCAGATAAAAAGAAAATTATAATTCTTGGTAGTGGACCAAATAGAATAGGTCAGGGAATAGAATTTGATTATTGCTGTGTACATGGAGTATTGGCAGCCAAAGAATGTGGCTACGAAACAATCATGATCAATTGCAATCCGGAAACAGTATCCACCGATCCTGATATTTCAGATAAGCTTTATTTTGAGCCGGTGTTTTGGGAACATATCTATGATATTATACTTCATGAAAAGCCTGTTGGGGTAATTGTTCAACTTGGTGGACAAACGGCCCTAAAGCTTGCCGAAAAACTCGACCGTTATGGCATTAAAATAATTGGAACAGATTATAAATCTCTTGATTTAGCTGAGGATCGTGGGCATTTTAGTAGATTATTGAAAGACAACGATATTCCATACCCTGAGTTTGGCACCATCGAAAACGCCGAGCATGCCATAGAAATTTCTAAAGAGATAGGTTTCCCTCTATTGGTAAGACCTTCGTATGTATTGGGCGGGCAAAACATGAAAATTGTGATCAATGAAGAAGAGCTTGAATCGCACGTTGTGAATATACTGAAGGATATTCCTGGAAATAAGGTGCTACTTGATCGTTTTCTCGAAGGAGCAATTGAAGCAGAAACAGATGCAATTTGCGATGGGAAAGATGTATATATCATAGGTATAATGCAACATATCGAACCCGCAGGGATTCATTCCGGAGATTCCTATGCTGTCCTTCCGCCATACAATTTGGGTGATTTCGTGATTCAACAAATGGAAGCCTATACCAAAAAAATTGCGCTTGCGCTAAAGACCGTTGGATTGATAAATATTCAGTTTGCCATAAAAGATGATAAAGTATATATCATCGAGGCCAACCCGCGGGCTTCCCGAACTGTCCCGTTTATTAGCAAAGCATATCAAGAACCATATGTTAACTACGCTACCAAGATAATGTTAGGAGAAAAAAAGGTGAAAGATTTTGATTTCAAGCCAATCAAAAAAGGATATGCTATCAAAGAGCCTATATTTTCATTCTATAAATTTCCCAATGTCAATAAGGAGTTGGGGCCTGAGATGAAGTCAACCGGTGAGTCTATCTATTTTATTGATGATCTTTTGGATGATTATTTTTTAAATATTTATTCAGAACGAAATCTGTATTTAAGTCGTTAATTCACTATGGGTTTGATATTCAAATTTATATTATTTGGCCTAGTATTTTATTACATATTCAAAACTATAGGCAGTTTTGTGTATCGGATATTTGGTGGTCAGATACAAAAAAGACCTCGACCAACAGCGCAATCGCAATATCGTAGAGAGGGAGAAATAAATATTGATTCTACTCCAAAAGGTAAAAAGGGGAAATACAATGGTGACTCTAAAGACGGAGATTACATCGACTTCGAAGAAGTAAAGTAACGCCAATTAAAAGGTTAGCTTCCAAGATTATAATATGCTCATTACGCTATTTGAGTATGCAAAAATTTAATTTTATCTACAATAGAACTAATTAATATATTGTGAATATTTGTACTAAGCACAACTTGAGTAACTAAAAATGTTGCCTATATCTTTATGTTAATATTGTCCTTGTAATCAATATGGACTGAAAAGGGAACACCAAAAGCCTTCACCTTTATTTTACCTAAATAGCGGATCTCCTGGCCTTTGTTGCCTATCAATCCAAATGCAGAACCAATAGCATTCAGGTTTAGATCTTTGAGCTTTATTTTTACATCAAGCGGCACCACAAAATCTGCATTTCCTTTTACTAATATGTCGTATTCTGTATTTAACACTGCAATAGTTTTATCATCCATCATGATATCAATTTCAACTCCTTTGATGGTGATATTATTTTTATTTGGATTAAAAAGAACAGCATCAGCATGTAGATTGGCCGTAGAAAGACTTTCAAGCTCGACAACTACATTTTCAAGATATTTGAATTCTGGTGACTCCGGTTTATTGCATGAGCTTAAAAATCCCAATGCCAAAATAAAAAGATAAATCTCCTTCCTCATTGTTTCGAAGTAATAATAAAATTAAAAAGCAAAACAATTTTCTTGCCCTGCTATTTTTAACGCAATGTATAAACTATTATTTTATACTTAAGTATTCTATGGGGCCTTTACTTTTCGATTTTGAAATTGAAGGCTTTATATTCCCATGCAAATTGTACAGTTCCATCATCACTTACGTCAAATTTTAATGATTCGTTAATCTCCAGGGTCCTGTCAACTTTTACCTCAAATCTGAATAGATCTTGCTTTTCGTCATAGTCATAGGTCCCCCATTGGTCAGCTACTTTATTAATAATCACTGTCCAGATATCTCCTTTTTTAGGGATTGTGAATAATGCATATTTTCCGGCAGGCATTTTATTTTTTCCAATTTTCACTTTTTCACTTACCTCCAAAGTAGTTGCTTCGTTCGCACCTGTTCTCCAGACTTTGTCGTATTGTTCCAGTCCTCCCCAAATGATCCTATCTTTAACCTGCGGAGAGGAATAATTGATGGTAATTTTCACTCCATCTAGAGTGTTTTCAGCTGTTGATGGAGGGCTTTGCGCAAGGGAATAGGAAGTTAGCAAAGGGGTTATTAAAATTGCGATGATAAAGATTGTAAAGTAGTTTTTCATGTCAGTTTATTTAGTATTATAAAAATATTTAGTTTTCTAAATCATAATTATATCAGAAAATCGGATAAGAATATTATTTCATTAAAGGTATTATTTCCAATTCCTCATCCCTTTTCAATTTCGAAAAAGAAGTTATGAAAATCTTTATGTTTTTCTTAAGACTCATATTAATAATTGGTTTCAGCAACCATCCTATAAAAGGTAAAGGCTGACAATGAACTTCAACTCTTATTTTAGTTTTGCCATTTTGCTCACTCAATATGTAATAAATAATTAAACTCTTAGCAATAGAGAAATCAACTATTTTTTCTCCATAGACTAAATTTCCTTCACCAAAATCGTTAGTTACACTTTCCAATTCTACTTTTCCTTTTTCTAATAAGCAAATATGTTTGGTTCCCACTCTGTTGATTTTTCCTTTTTCATATTTGAATTCTTTGACGGTTTTATTCCATTTTTCTTTTAAACTAAAATTTGTCAAATAGGAATACGAATCCATTAAGGATAGGTCAAAAATATGCTCAAATGCTATGGGGTTTTTCACTTTTAAGGGTAAAATAACAGGAGGAGGATCTGGCACCTGACTGTGAAGCTCGGTCATTGGGATGTACTTATATCCAACTTCTCCATAATTATCATAATTGTCTGATCCATCCAGGGCTTGCTCCAATTCAATAAGATCGCTCTTATACTTACTATTCTCTAACAGTAAGTTTGTGAATAAAATATACTCAGAATTTTTTATTCCATTTTTAAGAAGCCTGTGAACTAGCACTATGTCTATACCAAATGGCTTATTGTTGTTTTTAATATTTGTAAACCCTATCTCAGCACTATGAGCAACAAATTTCAATGATAATTTAGAAGCTGAGCTACAAGCTCCACATTGGCATATCCGCTGTTTATCATAAAGTTTGAGGTGAGCGTGAAAATTGATAAACATCTTTTTGGCCTGACTATAAATATCGACTACTTCAGGGACATCATTGGTTTTATAAAAAAAGACTGCATCACCTTCTATTTCCGAAACCTCCATCGTAAGATGATTGCTATCAATAATATTTTCGATTAATTCAGATATAATATGCTGGCTATGGTCAATTTCAGTCTTATTTACAAAATTGGTAAACCCGCTTATATCCGGAATAAAAAGGAAAGATCTATATGGCATTTAATGTTAATAAAAATTTATAAGTCGTTTTAATATTCAACTAACTGCGTTATAAATAGTTGTTCGTTTGCAGCATTTCTTTTTTGTAGAGTCTTTCCATAAACTCTAAGTGGCATTATTGTCGCTGAAAATATTGGAAATTCTATTACCTTCTGAAAGATATGAAGTCCATATCTCATCTACAATTTCTTTGGCTGAAGAAATACGATTTATTGTAGCAGAAACTTGGCCAATCTCCAATTCTCCATCATCAAGATCACCTTCAAACATACCCTTCTTTGCTCTTCCTTTTCCCAATAGCGATTTAAGATCTTCAGCATTTGCTCCTGAAAGCTCTGCTGCTTTCACTTGGGTATAAAATTTATTTTTCAATAATCGAACCGGTGTTAATTTTTTCAATGACAATTCAGTGCTTCCTTCTTGTGCGTCAATAATGAGGTCTTTAAACTTTTGATTGGCAGAAGACTCTAGGCTTGCAGCAAATCGACTTCCAACCTGGACGCCATCAGCACCAAGAGCAATGGCGGCAAGCATTGATCTTCCACTTGCAATTCCACCGGCGGCTATCAAAGGAACAGAGATCTGTTCCGAAATCATTGGAATAAGACAAAAGGTTGTAGTTTCTTCTCTGCCATTGTGCCCACCTGCTTCAAACCCTTCTGCGACTACTGCATCAACTCCAGCATCTTCACTTTTTCTGGCGAATTTCAGACTCGAGACCACATGCACCACTTTGATATTATGCTTTTTTAATATTGATGTCCAAAGTTTTGGATTGCCTGCAGAGGTAAAAACTACAGGTACTTTTTCGTCAATGATAATTTTCATTATTTCATCGACTTGCGGATACATTAGTGGGACATTTACACCAAATGGTTTAGATGTCGCCGTTTTGCATTTTTTAATGTGCCCAGTCAGAACATCCGGATGCATTGATCCGGCTCCCAACAATCCTAATCCCCCAGCATTGCTAACAGCAGATGCGAGTTTCCACCCACTACACCACACCATTCCCGCCTGGATTATTGGGTATTTAATTTTAAAAAGGTTGGAAATACGATTTGTCATGAGGTATAATTATTTTGATTTTAATGCTATTTATTTATAAAAGGGAATAAAATTTTTATGATTTATAAAGGTCAATTATCTTATGAGACTTATTGAATATACGGCCTATTTATTTCTACTTTTGCTTCATGAAATTTAACCAAATCCTGCTGAATTTTTTAATCTGGAGAATCAAACATATCAATAACCGAAATTTTACAATGATTCTCAGTGCAGTAATTGGTGCCATAGCAGGTTTGGCTGCCGTTTCGTTAAAAGGCGCAGTTCATATTATTCAACAATTTTTGTTAAGAGCAGCCCATGCAGAAGCCAATAACTATCTCATATATTTTTATCCCCTGATTGGTATCCTCATTACTGTCGTTATCACAAGATATTACTGGAAAGAAAAATTGGGGCATGGCATTACAGATATTCTTTTTGCAATCTCTCAAAAATCGGGAATTATCGCACAAGGAAAAATGTATTCCAGAATGCTCACAAGTGCGATCACTGTTGGGTTTGGAGGATCTGCCGGGCTTGAGGCACCCATTGTGGTTACAGGCTGTGCTATTGGATCAAATATTGCCAGGTTGGTGCATCTCGACTATAAAAGCCGAACATTGCTTATTGGCTGTGGCGCAGCCGGTGCCATTGCAGGCATATTCAACTCACCGATTACAGGAGTGATTTTCAGCAGTGAAGTGATCCTTGCAGGACTGGGCTTTGCGTCATTTATACCTTTACTCATTGCAGCCGTATGTGGTTCATTAGTTTCATTGGCACTACTTGGCGACGATATATTGTTTTCATTTGAATTGCAAGATTCTTTTGCTGCTTTCGATACACCATACTTTATATTATTGGGGGTATTATGTGGCCTGATTGCAGTTTATTTTACGAGATTTACATATTTTGTAGAAAGGAAAATAACTAAAATTAAAAACTTTGCTGTCCGTGGATTGATAGGTGGATTGCTACTGGCAATTATCATATTTTTCTTTCCTTCAATTTACGGTGAAGGGTATAATACCATAAAACTATTATTGAACTCCAAAGAATCAGACATCGTATTTCAATCTGTATTTTCTTTGGATTATAGCAACCCTTTTGTGTTCATAATTTTCATGGTAGGAATAGTAATTTTTAAGCCAATTGCTTCCGCTCTTACAATTGAATCTGGTGGAAGTGGTGGTATTTTTGCGCCTTCGCTTTTTTTGGGAGGAGTCGTTGGATTTATCTTTGCTTTTTCGATCAATTACTTTTATCCCGGAACTATAAGTCTCAGCAATTTTACACTAGCAGGTATGTGTGGGGTAATGAGTGGTGTATTGCATGCTCCGCTAACTGCGATTTTTCTTATAGCAGAGATTACCGGAGGTTATACATTATTTGTTCCATTAATGCTTGTTTCAGCGATAGCCTTTAGTACCATTTCATATTTCGAAAAATATTCCATTTATACAAAGCAACTCATTGAGCGGGGTGATTATATTCCACATGATAAAGACAAGCAATTGTTGAGTGGAATTAAGGTAAAGAAATTGATTGAAAAAGACCTCGTATCAATTAAGCCTGACCAGAAGCTTAGTGACTTGGTGAAGATCGTTCGAAAGTCAAAAAGAAATCTATTTCCAGTAGTTGCAGATGACGGTGGACTTGTAGGGATAATAACTCTTGACGATGTTAGAAACATTATGTTTGATGAAACGGCCAGAGAAGAGATGATCATCAGTTCGATTATGAGGGATCCTCCAGCATTTATTACATCTAAAAGTTCTATGCAATCAGTAATGAACACATTTGAAATAACTGGTGCCTGGAACCTTCCGGTAATTGATGACGGCAAGTATATTGGCTTTGTCTCTAAGTCAAGAATATTTAATACATATAGGACGAAATTAAAAAAAGATAGAGCAGAGTGAGCTTGAAATTGAGGTTATATTTTTCTAACGACGAAAAAACTAAAAAACTGTTTTGGTTATGGCTCAAATAAAATATCAAATGCAATTCCTTTATTTAACCCTTTCAAAATGAGGTATTTATCCACAACATCCTGAATGTCAGCGATATTTATAATGTACTTATTTTCAGTTAGTTACGAAATACGCATGTGCGCCTGTGGATAACTTTTTCATTTTGTGGATAACTTAATGAAAAAAAATTGTGTAAAAAAAAAATTAATTTAAGCACATATCTATGCAAGATTAGCTTTCAAAGATCACAATTATATTGAAAATGGGAGATGTTTATTGTTTGGATATTTTAAATTAATCTAAAGGTTATTTTATAATTGATTAATAGTCAATATTTTCTATTTGCATATTAATTTTAGTTTTTATTTACAGCAATAATCTCAATTAATTTTACAACAATTTCATTTTTTTAAACTTTCATTATTCACCTCGTAATCAACAATATCATACATGGCAATTATGGTTTCGTCATCGATTAATAAATGGTTCATTGAGATACATAAATTGAGCCTGTCTATAAAACTCTACCAAATTATAAGCACTCCTTTTTTGCAATCAAATTTACGGCCAACAAAAGAATGTTTTAGTCTTGCTCGGCAATTTTTTCAAGACAAAAAATTTCGAAATAAAATTAACAAGAGTAATTTTTAGTCAAAGATGCCATCAGGCGTTCACAGTTTTTCTTTTGTATCTTCGTCTGATTTGATCTGCTCTTATGGCATTATGGATAGCGATAGAAGGCAAATATGCTTCGCTTTCGGCCACCAAAGCAATTTCCTCCAATTTTTTCTTAAGCTTGTTTATTGGATCAAGGATCTTATTGATAGCAGCGACCAATTCGACATCCTTAATTATTTCAACTACATCTACATTTTTTGGAACAATGTTAGGATGTTCATTGGCTTCTTTGAGATTTTCAAGAACAAATTTGATAGTGCCGTGTCTCATTTTTGGAAGAGCGGATAGCTCTTCATGAGAGAGAGTAGCTAACTCCGGCAATTTTTCATGGATGAAGTTAATCGCATTAATAATTTCTTTTAAATCTGAACTTGATATTTTGGCAGAGATTAAATTTGGATATTCCATAACGATAAATTTTTAGTCGTAGCCTGTATTCCAAAAAAAATATTGGCATATCTGTCTATTATATAACCCAATTTTAATTAATAAAGTTGCAGGAAATGCTCCTTTTTTTGGCAATAATAAATGTCAGGAGATCTAGTCGTTTGTGAGGGTGAAAGACCCAAAAGAAATAGCGATATTTCTAATGAATCAATTTATTCCAGTAAAAATCAATTGCGCAAATAAATTATTCTGCAACCGAGGAGTCACCGAATTTCATTGGTATTTCATTAATAATATCAAGTAATTCGATGTAATTATCAGTAGTTACCAGCTTCATCCTTACAGGTTTGAAATTGACAATGCCTTTGAAATAGTTGGTGTAGTGCCTTCTCATTTCAAAAATCCCTTTTCTCTCTCCTTTCCATTCAATGGAGAACTTTAAATGTTTCTTCACTACTTTGATCCGTTCTGCCATATCGGGGGGGTCAAGCAACCTACCGGTATCAAAGTAATGCTTAATTTCTTTAAAAATCCAGGGATAGCCAATGCTGGCCCGACCTATCATAAGACCGTCAACGCCAAATTTGTTTTTATAATCCAAAGCAATTTCGGGAGAAGAAATGTCACCGTTACCAAAAATTGGTATTTCTATATCCGGGTGCTTTTTCACTTCTCTAATATAATCCCAATTGGCTGAACCTCTGTACATTTGCTGCCTGGTGCGGCCATGGATTGTGAGTGCTTTTATTCCTGCATCCTGAAGCCGCAAGGCTACCTCGGTAATTTTTATTGTTTTATCATCCCATCCCAGCCTGGTTTTTACGGTTACAGGAAGTGCAACCTGGTTGACAATTTCACGTGTCATTTCTTCCATCTTTGGAATGTTGAGTAAGATACCAGCTCCGGCACCTTTGCAGGCCACTTTTTTCACAGGACATCCATAATTTATATCAATTATTTCCGGTTCAGCAGCTTCTGCTTTCGAAGCCGCCTCACGCATAGAATTTATTTTTTCTCCAAAGATTTGAATCCCAATCGGGCGTTCGTAGTCGTAAATATCAAGCTTTTGCAAACTTTTGGCCGCATCGCGAATGAGACCCTCAGCACTAATAAACTCTGTGTACATCAAATCAGCACCATTTTCTTTGCATACAGCACGAAAAGGCGGATCACTCACATCTTCCATGGGAGCAAGCAGCAATGGAAATTCACCAACTTCTAATTTTCCAATCTTAACCAAGGTCTTATAGTTTTTAAACTTTTATAAATTTCAAATGCAAAGTTACCTGCTTTTTTATAGATGTGGAAATTTGAGTCCAATACGAAAAGTCAGAGTTCATTGATTTTCAACTTTTCTACCCCTGCCCCTAAAGGGGAAGTCGTTGAAAATCAACGAACTCTGTAAAGTCCCCTTTAGGGGATTTAGGGGTTAAATACTTTTCGGAGTGAACTCAAATTTCGATATTAAATACTCAGATATATGTTGGCGTAGATAAGTAGATTGTCAAAATTAATTTCTCTGCTGACAGTATATGAGAATTAAATATTAAGACATAATTGTGAGACGATTGATTTTATCACGTTATCTTTTTTATGCTTATAAAATGTTTCTCTTTTGTTATTTGCAACTTGGAAAAAGATAAAAGATTTCATTACCTTTCAATTATTCTAACTCGCTTAAATTTTGAAAGAATATATAAATTATAATCTAATAAATAACACTTAAAGAGACATGTCAACAAAATTAACCTACTGTGAAAATTACACCCAACTAATTCCAATGAAAAAGGTATCCCTGGTATTTAGTTTAGTATTGCTTATGACTATTTTAGCCCTTGAGGTCTCAAGTCAGAAAGCCACAATAAGTGAAGATATTCAACCAATAAAAACATACCCCTATTCCGACCCCAGCCCTATCCCATCATTAGGAATTAATGGTAAGGTAGCTGCATACTATCCATATTTTATTTTTAATGGCTATGCGGATAAAGCTGTAGAAAAGGATTGGAAAGTGGTTACACTAGAAAATGATTTTATAGAAGTAACTGTGCTTCCGGAAGTAGGAGGAAAGGTTATGGGCGCCATAGAAAAATCTACTAATGAAGAGTTTATTTACCTCAATCATGTTATGAAATTTCGTGCCATAGGGATTCGTGGGCCATGGACCAGTGGGGGGATTGAGCATAACTTTGGCTTGGATCTCGGTCATGCTCCATGGACTGCTTCAAAAGTTGACTATGTGATGAAAGAAAATGCCGATGGAAGTGTAAGCTGCGTTGTAGGTGGTCTTGACCTGGCATCAAGAACTCAATGGAGAGTCGATATTCGATTACCAAAGGATAAGGCCTATTTTGAGACCAGAAGTTTGTGGTACAATCCTACCCCATTGCATGATTCCTATCTTTCTTGGGAGATTGCTGCGTACAAAGGAACCGAAGACTTACAATTTTATTTTCCGGGCACCTACCACATTGGGCATGATGGAGATGTATATGCATGGCCAGTGGACAAAAAGGGGCACGATTTATCTCTTTATAAGGAAAATAATTTTGGGACGAGCAAGTCCTATCATATAGCCGGTGTTTTTCCCAATTGGTTTGGTGGGTACTTTCACAATACCAATTTTGGAAGTGGCCATTGGTCTTCGTACGATGATGCACCCGGGAAAAAATTATGGATATGGTCTTTGGCTCGGGATGGGGCAATTTGGGAAGACTTACTTACAGATACTGACGGGCAATATATCGAAGCTCAATCAGGAATAAAATTAAATCAGGCACATCCTTGGAGTGGTTATAGCACACCTTACAATCAGCTTTTTATGCGCCCGTTTTACACAGAAACAAAATCAGATTATTGGTTTCCAGTGAAAGCCACCGGGGGTATTGTAGAAGCAAACCCAAGTGGCACACTTAATCTTGTTGTCACCGAAAAAGAATTAAAAATATCATTTTGTCCCAATATCTATATCAATGATACTTTAATTGTGAAACGTGGTGAGAAAACTATTTTGTCTGAATACTTGATACTTAAACCTATGCAGGTGTTTCAAAAAAACATTGAGTTTACAGATGGAGGAGATGAAGTAATAAGCATAGACATTGGTCGTAATCTGTTAAACTATTCAACAGATATTGAAGAAACAATAATTGACAGACCAACCACTACGCCCGCAAACCAGGATTTTACATCTGCAGAGCACTTATTCAGACAAGCGGAAGATATGTACAGCATGAGGGATTATTCCTCTGCAATAAAAACGTATGAGGCTTGCCTTGAAAAAGAACCAACCCATAGCAGGGCCTTATCAAAATTAGCTGAAATATATTACCGTCAAGGGTTGTATGAAAAGGGTCTGGGCTTTGCCCGTAAGGTGCTGGAAAATAATACATATGACCCTGGAGCAAATTTTATTTTCGGAGTTTTACACAAAGCCATTGGAAACCTGACTATGGCAAAAGAGGCATTTAGTGTATCCGTCAGGTCAATGGAGTATAGATCTGCCTCTTATGTTCAAATCTCAGGGTTGCATTTGCAAACTCAAAATTTCACTAAGGCCCGTAAATATGCCGAAATGGCTTTGGATTATAATAAGTATAATATTACTGCCTATGAATTCCTGGCTACAGCAAATAGAAAATTAGATTATAATGACGATGCTAAAAAAATCCTTTCAACTCTTTTGGACATTGATCCGCTAAATCATTATGCACGATTCGAGCATTATTTAATAAATCCTTCTGCTGAATCTTTGTCGACCTTTAATTCGGCAATACGAAATGAACTGCCTTTTGAAACATATCTGGAGCTAGCTATTGAATATGCAAATCAAGGCCAAAATACAGAAGCAATCAAAGTGCTGGAACAATCACCTGATTATCCTATTGTTAGCTATTGGCTTGCTTATCTTACCAGAAAAACAAATTCTACTAAAAGTGTGAATTATCTGAAGCAGGCAGAAGAGCTATCTCCAAAAATGGTATTTCCTTTCAGGTTAGAGACTATACCTGTTCTTACCTGGGCACAGGAGCAAAACTCCTCATGGAAAACAAAATACTATTTGGGACTCATATATTGGGATATACTACAAACCGAAAAAGCAACTGATCTTTTTGAGTTGTGTGAAGATACTCCTGACTACTCCATTTTTTATGTATCCAGGGGAATATTATTGCAAGGAAATAAATCTAAAATTGTTGCTGCCGGCAAAGATTTTGAAAAAGCCATGATTCTAAATCCTCAAGAATGGAGAACCTGGTATTATCTCAGCAAATATTACGAAAAGACAGGAAATTTTAAGCAGCAAGCAGAGGTTACATCCCAAATGTATGCACAGTTTCCAAACAATTCGAATGTGGAAATAACACATGCTCAGGCACTATTGAATATAGATAAAAATAAAGAATGTCTTAAAGTGCTTGCAGAGGCCATAGTCATGCCTGGGGAATTTGGCAATTTAGGTCACGGAATTTATGAAAAGGCTAATCTTAATATTGCATTGGATTTACTGGAATCAGAAAAATACAAAAAAGCCATAAAATATATTAATGATTCAAAAATGTATCCTGAAAATCTCGGGTCCGGAGCACCTTACGAACCGGATTACAGATTACAGGATTATTTGCTGGCATATTGCGAAAACAAACTCGGAAATAAAGATTTGGAATCTAATTTCTACGAGCAAATAATTGATTATTCAAGAAAGCATTGGCACGATCAGGGCAATAGCTCTAATACTTATATTTCAACTGTAGTGCTCAAAGCATATGATAAGACAGAGGAAGTAAGTTCAGCGATGAAAAGATGGAAAAATACTCAGGAATTCAATAAAAATTGGGGGATAAGTATGGGGATATCGTCTCCAAATGTTCAGTGGGTATTGGCGAAATATAATAAGGACGAAGATAAAGTTGCACAACTGGAATCTGAGACTTTGCAAAATGGTCAGCATAGCAAGTTTGCTATTTTGATTAGGGCAATTAATCATATTGAAGGCAAATAGGGACTCTATAATAAGAAGAATATGAAAATGTCAGAAGTATCATTAATATTGAAAAGCCAGGAAACAGAAAAATCCAGTTGAATGATGTGGTCTGGGATGTGGAAAAAGAAGTATTAATTTTTATTAATTAAAAAATATCTAATCATGAATACTAAATACCCAATATTAATTTCGTTTGCAACTTTTATAATTTCCTGCAACTCTTCTGCTCAAGAAAAATTTTCTTTTCAAAATACACCAGATGGAGTTGAAGTGTTGGAAGGTGGAAAACCGGTTTTGTTTTATCAAAAAACAACCAAAACGCCAAACGGTGAATTTTTCCTGAATAATTACATTCACCCACTCTATTCTTTGGAGGGTGATACGCTAACAGAAGAATTTCCCAAAGACCATCTTCATCATAGAGGAATTTTCTGGGCCTGGCATCAAATTTATATCGACACGCTTTCTGTTGGGGATAGTTGGATCATGGAAAACGTATCAACTGATGTTGTATCCGTTACTACAAATACAAATAATGGTAGCGCACAAATCAGTACCAATGTTTTGTGGAAATCAAAAATATTTAATAACCAAGACCCATTTATTGAGGAACATACCACCATTACTGTCCATGAAGCGCAGGATAATTTCCGGTCAATAGATTTTGAAATAATGCTCAAAGCCCTGGTGCCAGATGTACATATCGGTGGGTCTGACAATGAAAAAGGGTATGGAGGATTTAGCCCCAGAATCAAACTACCTGACAATTTGATTTTCACTTCAGAAAGCGGAAAGGTTGCTCCTCAAACTCTTCAAATAAAGGCTGGCCCCTGGATGGATTTTTCCGGCTCTTTTGGCAATTCAAATAGGCAAAGTGGTCTTACAATATTATGTCATCCCAGCACACCAAATTATGTAGCACCCTGGATACTAAGACAAAAAAAAAGTATGCAAAACATCGTTTATCCTGGTCAAGAGATGGTCAACATATCTATGGATAAACCTTTAGTTTTAAGGTATCGTCTGGTTATTCACAATGGAGATGCGGGTAGTATTGACATCACAAAATTACAACTGGCGTATGAAAAAGTTAGGTTTTAAGCATGCTTAGATTCTAATTTATTCCGGCAATTTTTCATCTGGATATTCCGATTTAAAATCTATCCAGTACTTATTGACAGTCTCTTTCATTTCTTTTCTTAAGAATAAAATTCCGATCAGGTTAGGCAGTGTCATCAGTGCAATGGTAATTCCTGAGATGGTCCAGATGATGGTCGTATCTACAAAAGAAGCCAAAAAGAACCCGAGGACAAATACCATTCTGTAGTAGATTATTGATCTGGCACCAAATAAAAAAATCATTGCCCGATCGCCATAATATGACCAGGAAACTGCTGTAGAAAAGGCAAACAGAAGCAAACCAATCGTTACAATATATTTCCCATATTCGCCAAAATATCCCTTGGAAAATGCTATGGCAGTTAATGGCGCACTATGAACCAGAGATAGTCCTTCCAATTTGTATTCTCCATTTAGATCAATAATTTCTCCTTTTGTGACTTTTATTTCTCCATCGAAAATTTTGTTGTTTTTGTATGCAGTAATTTTTTCAGCAATAGATCGTGCATGAATCACACTTATTTTGTTTTGTATTCTACCATTTTTTATAGTTAGCATACCAGAGAATGTTGCTATCGGATCGTTATAATTCAGATATCCGAATAACTCAGCTACATCGTCTTTATTAGATTCATCATAGACACGACTTAAAATTTTCATGTCTGCATTTTGAAATTCATTGATATGTTTTTTATTCCAAACCCCGGAAGATAAAAGTACCAGGCCTGTCAACGAACAGATGACAATGGTGTCGATAAAGGGTTCTAAGATAGCAACCATACCTTCAGAAACCGGTTCGTGCGCCTTTGCTGCTGCATGGGCAATTGGTGCAGATCCTTGACCTGCTTCATTGCTAAAAAGCCCACGACCCACGCCCTTGTTAAAAGCAAATATTAAAGCTGATCCAAGAAAACCTCCAGCTGCTGCTGATCCAGTAAATATGTCTGAGAAAATAGCAATGATCGATGGAATAATATTTTCGTAGTTAAACAATATCACTGACAACGCTCCAATGAAATATATGGTGGCCATGGCCGGAACAAGTTTCTCCGTCACCTTTGCAATACGTTTTATTCCTCCAATAATTACCATACCCAATAAAACAGCCAGCACCAATCCTGTTACCCATTTTGCCACACCAAAAGAAGCCAAAAACGAATTGGCAATGCTATTAATTTGAGGCAGATTTCCGGTTCCAAAAGAAGATAAAACTGTAGCAATGGCAAAAAGTACCGCCATCCATTTGAAATTTATCTTCTTTCCAAAGAATTGAAAGTTGGCATTTTTCATATAGTACATGGGCCCGCCGGCAATCGTTCCATCAGACGTTTTCTCCCTGTACTTATGAGAAAGGGTTACCTCAACAAATTTTGTGGTCATGCCAACAGCGGCAGTAACCAGCATCCAAAACAATGCTGCCGGACCTCCCAAATAAACAGCGAGGGCAACACCTGCAATATTTCCAGTGCCAACTGTACCCGAAAGCGCTGTGGCAAGTGCCTGAAAATGCGAAGTATCTCCTTCATCACTTTTTTTGTCAAACTTTCCTCTGACAATTTTTAGTGCATGCTTGAAATAACGTATCTGTGGAAATTTAAGGTAAAAGGTAAAAAATACACCGGTTAATAAAAGGAAGTATGCAAACCACTGGGCTCCACCAATAAATCCATCTATGTGTTTTAGAAATTCGTGTACTTCATTCATATGCGTGTTCTTTTTTTTATCTGACTGACAAATCTAAGAAAATAAGCCTTTTCTAACCTGAATAATTCAGGAGTTAAATATTGATACTTGTAACGAGTTAGAGATCACGGCATTAACCTTGTATTCAAAATTTGCCTCTAAAAATTTTATTTTTCTAGCAGATTGGCTGAATACACTGACTGTCAATGCCTTATTTCTAAATAGAAAATATTCATGAATTATTGAGGCTAAAAGAAATATTGTTATGATGGGTATTCATCTTTCCTATTTGTAAAAAATATTAAAACACGTTTGTCTTCTCCAAAAGATACGTTTCATTGAAAAATTCGTAATTTAAAATGCTACATTTGCGAAAAATTATGTCTATGAAAACTACTGCTTTGTATGAAAAACATATTGCATTGGGTGCCAAAATGGTTCCATTTTCCGGATATGAAATGCCGGTTAGATATGGATCGGAATTAGAAGAACATCGCGCGGTGCGAAACGCTGTAGGCGTGTTTGATGTATCGCATATGGGAGAGTTTTTGGTTAAAGGTCCAAGAGCTTTAGATTTAATTCAGATAATAAGCAGCAATGATGCCTCAAAACTCCAGGAAGGTAAAATTCAATATTCATGCATGCCAAATGCAAGCGGTGGAATTGTAGATGATTTGTTGGTATATATGCTTAAGCCGGAAGAATATATGCTGGTAGTTAATGCCGGAAATATTCAAAAAGACTGGGATTGGATAGTATCTCAAAATGACGTGGGAGCTGAGTTAGTGAATATTTCTGATAAAATTTCGCTACTTGCTGTTCAGGGGCCTAAGGCAAAGCAAGTTATCCAAAAACTAACTGATATAGATCTTGATACCATACCATATTATAGTTTTAAGAAAGGAAATATTGGTTCGATTACAGAAGGTGTAATAATATCAGCTACAGGTTATACAGGTTCAGGGGGTTTAGAAATATATATGTATAATGAATTTGCCGGTCAGATTTGGGATGAAATTATGAAAGCCGGAGAGGAGTTTGAAATTAAGCCAGCCGGACTGGGAGCGCGAGATACTTTGCGACTTGAAATGGGATTTGCGCTCTATGGAAATGACATTGACGAAAACACCTCACCAATTGAAGCGGGGCTTGGATGGATAGTAAAGTTCAACAAAAAGTTCGTGAATGCTGAAAATATAGAAAAACAAAAGGAACTTGGCGTTGAAAAAAAACTGGTTGGATTTATCATGGAAGAAAAAGGAATTCCGAGATCAGGGTATGATATATTAAATAATAAGGATGAAGTAGTTGGCAAGGTCACATCCGGCAGCATGTCACCGACACTGGGTTTTGGAATAGGTATGGGATATGTGAGTATAAGGGATGCCTCTTTGGCCAATGATATATTTATTGCAGTGAGAAAACGAAAGCTTAAAGCGAAAATCGTAAAACCACCTTTTTATAAAAATTAGTATTTCTGAATAGACACTCGATATGAATAAAATTGATATTTGTCTTTCACCTGATCTCATCCATCAATACGATTTGGCAAGGACCGTTGTGGTAGTCATAGACATTCTCAGGGCAAGTTCGTCAATAACGACAGCCATTGCCCATGGGATCAAGGCAATCCGGCCCGTAGAATCTCTAGGAGAGTGCCGGGAGCTTCAACTCCTCGACCATGTTGGTGCTGCCGAAAGAGGAGGTAAAAAAGTTGGAGGATTTGACATGGGCAACTCGCCTTTTAGTTTTATGAACCCGGAGTTGGAAGGCAGAAAAATTGCCATGACAACCACTAATGGCACTATTACCCTCAAAAAATCCAAGAATGCGATGCAGGTGCTTATTGGTTCTTTCTTAAATTATACTGCATTATTATCCTACCTGAAAAGACTTCCCTGCGATTTACTTTTGCATTGTGCAGGATGGAAGGGAAAAGTAAACTTAGAAGACACGCTATTTGCCGGGGCTGTAGTTCATGGACTTAAACAGCAATTTGAATTCGATTCGGATGTTCCCAACATGGCTGCCAATCTTTACAAACAGGCGAAAGGTGATTTAAAATCTGCTATTCAAAGTTCTTCACATGTAAACAGGTTAATAAAATTTGGCCAGGAAAAGGACATTGATTTTTGTCTGGAAATGGATAGATATAAAGTCATTCCGGTATTGAAGGGAGACTACATCACAAAATTGAAACTGTCAGATATGCTATTCTGATATTGCGTCAATTTCGCAAAGGATTACCTTTATAAAAGTATGGTTCTACCACGAACCAGCTTGTGGCAGGGACGTTTAAAGGAAGAAAATAATTATTGCCAGAAGTTGCCAACCTGCTAGCGAGGCAGTGAAGCCCACATCATCTTCTGTCTTCGGTCTCCTATCTCTAACAACAAAGGTTTACATTTAAAATAACTGTAGATTCTAAATATTTTACCCACAAGTCACTTATATTTAGTATTTTACTATGAATTAATTAGTACTTTCGCAGTAGATTATAAAATAATGATAAGAAGACTTTTCCCTGCTGACAAAAATCACATCTTGATGGAAGTGCAATCTACCTTTAGGGATGAACTCCTTCTGGAACTCGTAGGATTTGTCAAAGGATATTATCTACACCACTTCAACTCATTGGGATTAATAGATGATATTATCCTTGAAATCCAGAAACAAAAAACCATACCTTATGAGGCTTTTGATGAATTTTATCATGACATGGCAGCGGTATATCGTTTTAGAAATGGAGAAATCCAGCTTGAGCTACTGTTTGATGGGTCTACTCATTATGATAAATATGCAAAAGAGTGGAAGACCTATTTTAAACAAAATATAATATCCTTTTGTAGCAACAAATTTTTCCTGAAAGCAGTACTTGATATTTCAGTATTCAATAACCATAGACATGCAGCTCAACTTGCAGGTGACCGCCTCAAATATTTTCTTGCAAATTATTTTGACTTAAAGGTGTACAAATACCGGGGTGTGATGGAGATCGCCTCATAGTCAAGAACCTATCAACAAGTTTAAATCTACTCTAACATCTCAATTCTTAGCATTTTATCACCATGAATAGTATCAGTATATTTGATATTTTGAAAATAGGCATAGGACCTTCCAGCTCACATACAATGGGTCCGTGGAAGGCAGTTCAACAATGCCTGCGCGAATTCCTGGAAAAAAACGACCTTTCTGATATAAGATCTATAAGCGTTCATCTTTATGGATCTTTGGCCAAAACCGGTCCCGGACACGGAACCAACAAAGCAATAGTACTGGGAATTATGGGACTCGACCCTGCGACCATAGATTGCAATAAAATTGATGATTATATTAATGAAGTAATTTCCTCTAAGAAAATCGTTGTACTTGAGAAAAAGAAAATTGATTTTGACCTCACCAAAAACATCCTGTTTCAAAAAAAGGAACAACTGCCATTTCATTCCAATGCGTTAAAAGTGTTCATTTCATATGGAGATGATACTATTTACGAAGATGTATTCTATTCTATTGGAGGTGGATTTGTGGTGAAAGGCCCGGTAGAAAATAATGGAAAAAAATCCCAAATCCCATTTCCGGTAGAGCAGGCTGACGATTTGCTGAATTGGTGTAAAATGGAATCTTCCACGATATACGAAATCGTAAATAGAAATGAACTTATTTGTCGGAGCAAGGATGAAATAGAAAATCAACTTAATCAGATTGTAAGGAGCATGCAAGAAAGTGTGTACAAAGGTTGTCACAAATCGGGGATTCTTCCCGGAGGATTGAATGTGAAACGCAGGGCCTCGTTTCAGAATAAGAAATTGATTTCGAACGAAAAATATAATTCATTGGATGAGTGGATTGAAATTATTAAAAACGCCAATTACTCTTTTGAAGAAACATTGAATTGGGTGAGCTGTTTTGCTTTGGCCGTCAATGAAGAAAATGCTGATTTTGGCAGGGTGGTAACTGCTCCAACCAATGGAGCGGCAGGAGTAATTCCTGCCGTCATGCTATATTATTATTGTTTTTGTGCAAATGCCCACAAAAATGAGCTACACAAATTCTTGGTGGTTGCTGGAGAATTGGGAAGTATTTTCAAGAAAGGGGCGACTATTTCAGCAGCAATGGGTGGTTGCCAGGCAGAAATTGGGGTCTCCTCGGCCATGGCAGCAGGAGCACTAACTGAAGTTCAGGGAGGAACACCCGAGCAAGTGTTGATGGCAGCGGAGATTGCTATGGAGCATCATCTGGGACTAACATGCGATCCGATTGGCGGCTTGGTGCAGATACCTTGTATTGAACGAAATGCCATGGGTGCGATTAAGGCTATTACCGCTTCGCAGATAGCATTGGCAAGCGATCCGGTTGCGGCGAAAGTTTCTCTCGATGCTGTGATCAAAACCATGTGGATTACCGCCAAAGACATGGATTCGAAATATAAGGAAACAAGCGAAGGCGGCTTGGCGATCAACATTCCCGTTAGCATACCGGATTGTTAATTGGTGCGGCAGTCAACGACGTCAATTAAGTAAATTAGAAAAAGGATTAACTGAAGTAAGATGGCGGGTATTTGCATGCAAAATCATTCAGATTAAGCGATTATTAATCGCTTAATCTACTGATAATTTCCGTATCAACCATGAGTTATGTAGCCTGAAAAAATTGCCTCAAATTACGCCCTGTTATTATTCCATCAATCAGGATTGATGTGCCGACACCCTGTTTATAATACTTTTTTGAAGAATAGGACACAATTTCCCTAAATACCCAGGAACTATCAGGATACAACTCATTTAAGACAACAGAGGCGTGTCTTGCCAAAAAGCAGGTTTAGACACATATAATTATTAGTTCCATCAATAGGATTTAAATATTCAATGTTGACAAAAAATTGCCCCCGCATCATAGACGACTTTTACCGTAACTTAAAAGTCATAGATGATGCTAAAACTGCAGCTCATGGTTTTAAAGGTATTAACGCCGCAACTACGGTTATGAAGATATTTGTTAGCTTTATAAAGAATAATCTACAATCAACCCTAGTGTAAAGAGTCTTTAAAAGACGAATTATTAGGATTATAAGTCCAGTCA
>CAZDRA010000067.1:0-24292 GCA_964507705.1 uncultured Roseivirgaceae bacterium
CCAAGATTACCGGTGATAAAGTCTATATCACCATCATTGTCCAGGTCATTGGCTACAATCGTATTTACCCAGGCCGACTTCATGCGTTATATCCATGAAATGATCACCATGATTTTTATAGAAAGAGATAGTCATCCATTCTCCGACAATGATCAGATCCTTTAATTACTCACGCGAAGCCTCTATGCCTGGGATAATAAAACAAGTAAACATCCAATAATCGAATCTCCTATTTCTTTGGAAACCCCCTTGTCTGATATCGGGCAGGGGGGTTATTCTTTATTTCACATTCATCGAACCAGATTAATATCCTGTACCTATATTTAGGCATCCATACAATGTAGTAACGACAGCACCACAAAGTATGAGGTAATTTATTAAATCGACTCTTTATTTTACTTTCAATAGTTGCGTGAGCAGCTTCCGAAAGATAAACGTGAGTCGCATACTCTGATGGCAGATCCATGTATAACATCTCTGACCACCTTCTTAGAAAATAGATTTCTATGTTGATATTAAATTTGCCCTTGAAATTGGATTATTGATTATCAGGTTTTATAATCATCACAGCTTTATCATTTCTGACTATTACGAAACAAGGCTCATTATTTATTTCAATCGGTAATATTCTACGCACCTGGCCTTTTATGTTCAGGGCGCCTATTGAAGAAGAAGTCATATTATTTCGTGTATCAAGAGAGATTATGTTTCCGTAAGAGGCATCGCTTCTACCCATCTCAATATTGGCACCATAAAAATTACCTCCAACAATAACATTTGTATTATTCCCATTTTCAGTATTAATTATGGCAGCAGCTTCCAATGAAGAAAACTGGATTTCATCTGGTAAACGATGAACAATGAATTTCATATCCTTTCCAGTATTTTCAAATAAAACACTTGAAAGCATGTTGGTCTCTAATACTTTTGCTTCTGTTAGATTATTCTTTCCAAATAATTTGTCTAAAGGTTGAGTTGCCAGATTTCTGGATGAAGGATAATTCTTCTTTAAAAAAGCAAACTGTTTGGTAAGTTCAGCATAGTTTGCAAAGGGAATTTCTCTTCCTCCGAGAAAATATGTTAAAACCTGGTCTAATTGTCCATCATTGTCAAAATCTTTTAAATATAGCTTTAATGGATGTTTTGCTGTTGGTTTGAATTTTATATTTTCCCCTGCATTTCCAGCGATTAAATCAATATCTCCATCTTTATCAAAATCATAAGGTAATATAAAGTTCCACCAGCCTTTATCATCCGACACGTTAATTGTTTCAAATGACCCGCCATTATTTAACAATATTTTTATTGACTCCCATTCCGTAGCTAAAACAAGATCTTTATCTCCATCCTGATCTATATCAGCCCAAATCCCATCTTTAACCAGGCCGATCTTTGCAAGATCGTTACTATATTTATCAGCAACATTTTCAAACGTTCCATTTCCTTTATTTTCAAATAAATATGAATCAGGAGTGATTCCGTAATTCTTAGGTACTGCTCTGCCTCCAATAAAAAAATCAATCAAACCATCTTTGTTAAAATCATAGGGCAGAACGCAAGAAGCTGTCATATACACATCTTTAAAAATAATTTTATCATTGAAATTCCCTTGTCCGTCATTTATGTAAATACGTTGTGTAAGATATTCTGAATCACCCCAAAACTCATTTCCGCCCGCAGCTATTACCAAATCCAGATCGCCGTCGTTTTCAATATCAGCAAATACAGCGTCAACATCTTCGAATGTACTATCGTTGTCCATGATCAAAGAAGATTTATTGAAAAATGTACCATCATCCTTTTGAATAAACAATGCGCCTTTTTTTCTTTTAGACCCACCTATGTAAACATCGTCCCTTCCATCAGAATTCACATCTCCAACGGCTAATGCCGGACCGTCAATTGAGACAATGTGAGGCATTAGCGGCTCTCTTTTAAACTCTACAAATTGGTTTTCTTTGTGCGTGAATTCCAGCCTGGCTTGTTTTGTGATATCCTTAAAGTTGAAAGGTTTTTCTTTCGGTATATTGAGGGAATTGAAATTGATTTTTTTTAATTTTTTTTTGTAGGATACCGTTATAGAAGAATTGAATTTGACATCCTCTAATTTTTCGAATTTGTGGTCTGGCCAAATCACAATTATAGAATCAATCTCTAATGTATCACCAAGCCCAACGTTCAGCCCAAGTTGTACATTGGATTGATATCCCCTTACCGGAAAGTTTTCATAAGTCAATATTTCTTTCTCCTTAAAAACAACAACCTTTGCTCCTATTCCATTTAAATTATTTGGAGTTCCTTCGAAGTTTAGGGAAATGAAATTTCTGTTAACAATATTATTTTCAATTGTCAGGTTTTTATAAATGCATGGATCATCCATGCTATTATTTACTACGATGTCCAGGTCACCATCATTATCCAAATCTGCATACGCAGCTCCATTTGAATACGTATCAAGACTTCCATCTACAAGTTCTCCAATATCCTTAAACCTTAGATTCTTTTCATTTCTATAAAACTTATTCGGAAGTTTTATTTCCGGCATTTGTTCAATAGCTATGAGATCTTGTTCTTCAAGATTGTCAAGTTGTGATTTCCACTTAAAATCACTGTCGCTTTCTCGGTAATTGATATAATCAATATCATTCATTCGTCTTGGGATACCGTTGCTTACGAATATATCTTTATATCCATCATGATCAAAATCAAAAAGAAGAGACGTCCAGGACCAGTCTGTTGCGTGTACTCCGGCAAACATACCTATTTCACTGAATGTTCCATTTCCATTGTTGAGTTGTAAGTTGTTTCTGGCATATTGATGATTATATCCATATCCAAGTTTGAAATTAAATACTCCTAATTCATCTTCTCCCAAAGAACTTTTTAATATGACAGGATCCTCAGGTAACATGTCCAGCGAAAATATTTCACTTAATCCGTCATTGTTGATATCTCCAATATCAACTCCCATAGAAAATCTGCTGGTATGCATCATTTGATCTGTGATAACTTCTTTAAATGTTCCATCTTTTTGATTGATGTACAGATAGTCATTTTCATGGAAATCATTCCCAATGTAGATATCCGGCCAGCCATCAAGGTTGATATCTGAAGTGGCTATCCCTAATCCATAACCGACTACAGTGCTTACAATTCCAGATTCTTGCGTAACATCTGTAAATTTCCCATGATCATTTCTTAAAAGTTTGTCTCCTGACGTTGGGTGAAATGTTCCAAGGAAATTCTTCCTTTGGCCAAAAGTACCATTTTGGTGCAATGAATAATTCATAAGAAACATATCGAGATCTCCATCCAGATCATAGTCAAAAAAACTTGCCTGAGTGGAAAATGTTGAAAAATCCAATCCATAATCAGCTGCCTGATCTTCATAAATTGGAATATTGTTGTCTATACTTTTGCACACATAGAGCTGATTCTTACCCCTCATTGTTGCATATTCACCAATCTGACAAACATAGATATCCAGTAACCCGTCATTATTAATATCGACTACACTTGTTCCTGTTGTCCAGCCATCAATGCCCTCCATTCCAGATTCTTTTGTGATATCATTAAATTTAAAATTTCCTTCATTAATAAACATTTTGTTTGATCCTAAATTGGCAGTAAAAAAGAGGTCTTGAAGACCATCATTATTGAAATCGCCAACTGCAAGCCCACCACCATTGTAGAAATACATGAAGTTGAATGCATTAAAATACTGGGTAGGTACAGGACTGTTGATAAAAGACAATCCAGTCCTTTCCTTATTTAATAATTTAAACTGTTTTTTTGGTTCATTTTCAAAAGAACAGGCTTGAATAAAGAGTACAACGAACAGCCCTATATATTTTAAAATTGAATGTAGCATTCTATAATTTTTTATTTTCTATGTGAATTAATTCATACATTTTTGGGTCTTGGTTATTAATGAGGGTTAATATTTGGGCCTTGTTGTCCAATTTAAAATGTACGAAATTCCGTATATCACCTTCAACAAAAAAGCCGGATTTTTTATTATTTACCTTTCTAAAATTACCGTTTCCGGTATTAATCAATATATGTCCAAAACTTGCATCAAGTTTTGAATATTGAGGCATAAATCCGGAATCATTCCCTCCAAGAAGTAAATCTTTTTTACCATCTCTGTTAATATCAATACTCATTATCGCATTTACGCTCGAAAGCTGAACTTCACGAGGTAGGGCTTTAATAGTAAAATTTCCATTGCCTTCATTTAATGCAATGCTGGACTTAAACCAAGTACCCTTTTTTACCATTGCCCGATCTAATAACTCCTTTGCAAAGAGTTCCCGGATTGATTTTTCAGCAAATTCAGCGTGTGTTAAATTTTGACTACTTAAACTTGTAACTTGTTCAGATAATTCTTTTTTAAGTGCCACAGTCATATCCTTTCCATCTATCCGGCGAGTTATGATCTTTTCAACGCTACCATTGTTGTCAAAATCCCAAAGCCACAATTTAACCGGCTCTTCAAATGTTCCTTTAAAATAAAAGTTCTCGCCTCTATTGCCAAGTATTAAATCCTGATCGCCATCTCCATCAATATCATTTGATTCTATGGCATACCACCATCCGCTATAATCCTGAATATTCGAATTTACTTGTTCCAATTTTCCTTGGCTAATTTTTAATATTACCGGGCTCATCCATTCGCCAACTATGATTAACTCTTTGGTTTCGTCGCCCATGATATTTACTAAAGTAGCATCGGTAATCATGCCTAAGGTTTGTAAAAACGGAGCAAAATATACGGTGGCGTCTTTGAATATTCCATCACCTGTATTTTCATAGATATAGCTTTGAGGCGGCACACCATAATTGAATGGGATACTTCTACTACCAACAAACAAATCCAGATCACCATCATTATCTATATCCAATGGAACAGCAACGGACGTATTGTTTTCATTTTGCGGAAGGGCGTCCGGTCTTCGGGAAAAATTTCCATTTCCATCGTTTATGTAAATTCTGTCCTCTAATACTCCGGAACCTTGTGAGTGGTGATTGCCTCCCGAACCGACAAATAAATCCAGATCGCCATCTTGATCCGCATCGAAAAAGTCAACGGCAGTATCCTCAAAATGAGCGTCTTCCTCAAATCTTTTGTTTGATTTAATTTTAATCCCGCTATTAGATTGAATATACAGTTGCCCAGCTTGGCCATTTGCTCCACCCAAAAACAGGTCATCCAGACCATCTCCATTTACATCACCTGACGCCCCGACCGGGCCCTCTCTCGATACCATCTTTATGGCCAGACCCTCCTGAATAAAATCGATATATTCATCTTCAATATGCTGTTCAAAATTTGACTCAACTTCTCGAACATACATATCAAGGGAATTAATTTGATATGGATTTATATAAGTTTCATTATTCGAATTTTCTTGTTTAATTATGTATGTGGTATCTACTGTAGGTTGATAGAGAAAAGATTGTTCCATGTCGGGCCAGATGACAATTAAGGAATCAATATTAGTGGTTTTCCCAAGGCCTAATACAATTTTATAGTCTATCGATGACTGAAATCCTCTTGATGGCATGAGATAAGAGTTGTAAATGTTACTATCAGCATATACTAAAACTTTGGAACCAAGCGCAAAAGAATTCTTATTATTCCCTTTTAGTTTGACAGAAATAAAATGATGGTCAGTGATAGATTCGCTATTGTTTTTGTAAATAAATGCTTCTTGATTTAGGTTGTTTATTACAAGGTCAAGGTCACCATCATTATCTAAATCGCCATAGGCAGCTCCGTTAGAAAAAGATTTTGTATTAAAACCGAAAGAAATTCCTGCTTCACTAAAAGTTAAATCTTGATTGTTATGAAAAAACCTATTGAATTGCTTATTCGATGGCATTCGGTTGATGACATATTCGATTTCTTCTTTTTCTCCTGTAAGCGCCATTCGTTGTACAACTTCATCAGCAAAGAAGCTGATAAAGTCTTGATTGGTTACATCCTGGTAGGTCCCATTGCAAACATAAATATCACGAAATCCATCATTATCTGCATCAAAGAGTAATGCCCCCCAGCTCCAATCACTTGCTGCGACTCCACTATACCACGCTATCTCACTAAATGTTTCATCACCATTATTATATTGCAAAGTGTTGTGCATATATTGATAATAAAAACCCCTTTTTAATTTTAAATAATAATTACCGTAATTTTCAAATTGTACTTCTGTTTTAAGTCTTCGCTCTTCATCCGGAAGCATTTCTGTAACAAATAATTCCGGGAAGCCATCATTATTTATATCCGCCATATCTGCCCCCATTGAAGCCAGGCTAATATGCCCCATCCTTTTTTCGATCTCTTCACTGAAAGTACCATCGCCCTTATTGATATAGAGATAGTCTCTTTCAAAAAAATCATTTGAAATATATAAATCCGGAAAATGATCGCCATTTACATCGCCAACGGTAACACCCAGGCCAAAACCTATGAGGCTGCTATATATACCGGCTTCTTTTGTCACATCATTAAAAACTCCATCTTCATTCTTTAGTAGTTTATCTCCGCCACCTTTAAGAAAATCCTTAACCGGCCAGTCCTCCGCAACCAAATCTCTCTGATTACTATAATTCAATGTATTAACTGGCATAAAACTATTATTCAATATATAAGCGTCTAAATCGCCATCCATATCGAAGTCAAAGAATGCAGCATGAATAGTATATCCATTTTGATTCAAACCATATTCGCTCGCTTTTTCTGTGAAGGTTAAATCTCCGTTATTTATAAATAACTCATTTTCCTGGTTGCTCTTTTCAGGCAAATATCCGGCATTGCATACATATATATCTAAAAGCCCGTCTCCATTAATATCTACTGCTACTGCACCGGTACTCCAGGCCTTTTCGCCGCTAACTCCTGCCTTATCAGTAATATCTTCAAAAACAAAATTTCCTTTATTGATGAATAGCTTATTTGATTCCATATTGGAAATAAGGTAGATATCAGGAAGGTTATCATTATTAAAATCCCCAAGTGCCACACCTCCTCCATTATAGAAGTTTCGATAACTGAAAATGTTGAGATCATCGCTGTTTTCTATAGCATTGGTAAATGATATTCCAGTTTGTTTTGATGGTATTTTTGTAAACAGTATAGACTTTTTTTCAACGCATGAAACCCAAAACAGCATAATAATTATTCCGAAGAAAGCCTTTCTTGTCATACAAAATTTAGTTTATAAAAGAAAAAATTGAAGTTATAACTATGGTTGATTAATCTCCGGAATAATGGTGTAAAAAAAAAGGTTGCCCACACACTTGGGCAACCTTTTATTGCATTAAAATAATTCTATTCAGGTCCTGAAACATATCCGGGATTTTGTTCCAGATTAGGATTAACAGCTAAAGCAGCTGAAGGGATTGCAAATAATAGTCTTTCTGGACCGGACGCAGGTTTTTCAGTATAAGCATCCAGAAATTTACCAAATCTGACTAGATCCTGTCGTCGATGTCCTTCCCAATACAACTCAAATCCCCGTTCATCAAGAAGTGAATTTAAATCAATTGATCCCAATGGGTCTACACCTCTCTTGGCTCTAATTGAATTTACCAAACTAAATGGAGTATCACCATTTGTTGCAGTTCCTCCTCTGAGAATCGCTTCTGCTTTCATCAAAAGGACATCAGCATAACGATAGATCACTAAATCATTGTCAACATTGTCGCCGTTTTCATAGTCGATGGGGTATTTTATCACACGAATACCTGTTACCTCAAGATTATCACCAGTTTCAATTAATTTAACTTCCTTTGTAAAAGAAAGCATGTTTCCTCTTCGGTCTTCCAGGGCAATACCATCCTGATCGTATTGCTGTCCCAATAGAAGTCCCATCTTGATGCCAGACACATCAGTTTGACCAACATAATCAGCACTTAAACGTACATCATTAGGATCAAACTTGTCATAAAAATCCGCGATTGTTGTGAACCCATTCCACCCACTTGGATTTTGATTATAGTGAAGGGTACTGAACCATCTTGATCTCACATTTCCACTACTTATACCACCACGATTTTCATTCGTAAAGATATTCTCTGTTGAGATGATGTCATTGTTTGGCGCAAAGTTATCATACACATTATCAGAGATCTCATATCTTCCGGGTAAAATTATATCATCTGCAAGAGAAATTACTTTGTTCATATCACCTACATCAAATGTTGGTGATTGACGATTTGCAAAGGTGCCCTTATTCAGATAGGCTTTCATTAATAAAACTCTCCCTGCGTCTTTATTTCCATGATAAGTTGGGCCATCTGGCAGATCATTCAAGATCATCTCAACATCACCAATCACTTTATCAATGGCGTCAGCGCCAGACAAGACTGTTGGCGGATTTAACAGGTTTTCACCTGGTTCCCTAAATGGCACTTGTCCCCAACCATCAGCAACAGTAAACATCACAAAAGCTCTCAGGAAAAGAGCTTCTGCTGCCTGACGGCTTGAAGGTTCAAAAGTTAAGAGATTTGTTGTACTAAAAACTACCTGCAATAGATTATTAAATGTGTCACCAAGAAAAGCATGGTCCGCATCCCAGGTATGATCATGTAATACTCTCCAAACACCATTATCATCCCAGTCTCCACCTCTTGTTGGTCCCATGACTTCATCTGTAGTATGTTCAGTTGCTGCCCAATATTGAGCCTGGTCCTGATATGGAGCTCGAAGGCCTTCATATGAAGATTGTAAAAGCGCATCAATATCAGCGCTACCGGTAAGGAAGGCTGATCCTTGTGCTGCGGTAAGGGTATCTTGTAGATCTTCATTTAAGTTACAGGAAATCACACCACCAAGTACTATTACACAAATTAGAAATGATATTTTATTAATATTTTTCATTTTTTCTAAAATTAAATTGTTAATTATAGTATCCAAAAGTTAAAGAAAACAACAGCTAAAATGAGAAGTTAACACCTAGAATGAATGTTCTCGGAGTAGGATACGTTGTATATTCAATTCCTAAAGAAGGAACCCCATCTCTTGCTTTATCTGTATTTACTTCCGGATCAAATCCTGAATAATTGGTAATAGTAAACAAGTTTTGACCGGTCAGAGATATTCGAATATTTTTTACAAAAGATATATCTCCAACAGAATAAGTCATAGCAAAATTTGTCATTTTGAAGTAATCACCATTTTCCAGGTACCTTGTCGAAGCTTTGATAGAATTCGCCGTATTTTCCTCAATATCTGCTTCAATTATAGCTTTCGCTATATTCCTAGTTCCGAGATTACCGATGGGTAATACAGTGTTTGCCGTATTATTATAAATCTGATGACCAAATGTCCCATAAAAATTCATGACAAAATCCCATTTACCAGTTTGGAAAGTTGTAGTAAAACCAAGAAGCATATCAGGATTTGGATCGCCGATAAAAAAGAAGGAATTGCCTTCATCCGTAAGTTTATCAAACCCCGCTTCATCCAATCCATTCCACTCTCTTAAATAAAAGGCATTCACAGGCCGTCTGTTTGCAATTCTCTGGATGGTAGTATTTGAAATGCCTTGACCATTAAGGTTGCCGGTTAATACTTCCGGTCCTGTATAATCTTCCAATACATTATCTAAAAATGACAGGTTAAGACCAAACTCCAGCATGGAATTTTGAGTGTTTATTGCCTGATAATTTAAGGCTAGCTCTAAACCCTTGTTTATCAGATTTCCATCCAAATTAGTCCAATACCTTCCGTCAGGAGCTGGCTGTATAGTATTGAAGTTAAATAAAAGGTCTTCAGTGGTTTTATTGAAATACTCTAATGAACCTGTAATCTTAGCATCCATAAAAGCAAAATCAACACCAACATTGATTGTAGTTGATGTTTCCCATTTCAAATCCGGATTAGCCACATTTTCTAAACCGCTAAAAACCTGGTCATTACCCAAAGCATATCTTTCCTGCGCAGCACCTGCAGGGAATTCCTGGTTTCCTACTTGTCCCCAACCAACTCTTAAACTTAAAGTGTTTACAAAGCCTGAGGAAGACAAAAAGTCTTCATTTGCCAAATTCCATTTTCCGGCAAGGGATGGGAAATATGCATATCTGTTATTCTTGCCAAACTTGCTTGAACCATCAGCTCTAAGGGTCGCAGTGATTAAATACTTTCCACTAAGGTTTAAATTTACCCTACCAAAGAATGATTGTAATTTTGATGTGGGATCAGTAAAACTCTGTTCAGTATTTATATTTCTGCTTGACTGCGAAGAGTTCCACAAATAGTTCGTATAAGGAATATCATCTACCAGGAAATCCTGAGCACTTATCCCGAATCCTTTGTTGTTAAACACCTGATATTCATAACCCATAACAGCGTTTAACTTCACAGACGAAGATAGAGCTTTATCATAGCTTAATGTTTGCGTATATTGTTGCGTACTTAGCTGGTTATTAGCAATACTTCCCCATCCTCTGCCTTCAACACCTTGTATATTTATCGCTCCTAATATCTGTGCCTCTCTGCTACCAACACTATGATTAAGGCTCATTTGGAATTTATATACCAGATTATCCGTTATTTTTATCGAAGGAGCAATACTTGCAAGGATACTTGTAACTTTTGAATTGTCACTATAAGCAGCTAACATCCCTGCCGGATTTATAGTAGACCCTGGCAACTGGACAGGATCTCCATTTGGCGAAAATAATGGTTGCGTAGGGTTCCATTGAAGGGCTTGTGAAATCAAATCTCCAGTAAAGCCGGCATTATTTGTAACCGGTGCTATGTCTTCATCCCAAAGGCTGGTTATGATGTTGAAGTCAATTGTAAATCTGTCTTCAATGAAATTATAAGATCCATTAGCACCAAAATTATATTTTTTAAGTCCACTTGATTTAATAATTCCTTCCTGATCAAGATAACCAAAAGAAACTCGATAATTTCCCTTTTCACTACCTCCCCCTATTGACATATTATAATTTTGAACAATGGCTGTTCTGGTAATGTAATCCATGGCATCTGAACTACCTCCCATATCTCCAGCTGTTAATCCGTAGTCAGAAAGTGCTTCCCGATATTCATTCGCAGATAATACATCAATGGTGTTTAGAACTTTGGCTACTCCCACAGATGCGGTAAAATCCACAACAGGAGCTCCACTTCGCCCTTTTTTAGTAGTGATTATTATAACGCCATTAGCTCCTCTGGAACCGTAGATGGCTGTTGCAGAAGCATCTTTTAATATTTCCATGGATGCAATGTCACTGGGGTTAATAAAGTTTAACGGGTTGGACGAAGGGGTATCTTCGGTTTCAGGGATATTCATGCCTGGTTTTGCTGACCTGCCATCCAAAGGGATGCCATCAACAACATATAATGGTTGATTGCCGGCTCTTACTGAAGAATTTCCACGAATTCGAACTGTTGTTCCTCCTCCCGGAGTTCCATCGTTACTGAATACATTGACGCCAGGCGCTCTGCCTTGTAACAATGCGTCAGGAGAAGCATATATACCTTTGTTAAAATCAGATTCTTTTACCGAAGATACTGATCCTGTCAAATCACTTTTTTTAACAGTACCATATCCAATCACAACAATTTCAGCTAATGCAGTTACATCTGAGTGCATTGAAACATCAATTATGGACTGATTGCCAACTTCAATTTCCTCAGCAACAAAACCTACAAAAGAATATGACATAACAGCATCCTCATTAGAAAATGAAAGAGAATATCTGCCATCCAAATCAGTAACCGTGCCGTTAGCAGTGCCTTTAACCACCACATTGACGCCGGGAATTGCATCTCCGGTTTCCGCCTCTACTACAGTTCCTGTAACATTCCTGTCCTGGCTTATTATCTCGATAACAACATTATCATCATCATTTGTATTCTGAACCAAGTTGACATTAATTACTTTGTTGATTTGTTTAAACTTATAATTCGATTGTTGAGATACATTTAGAAGTAAATCGAATACTGTGGTTCTTCCTTTTTTTAAGGTCACCAGTTTTTGAGTATCAACAATACTTTCATCATAAAAAAAGTGATAATCTGTTTTTGATTCGATTTTGTCAAAAACAGTTTTTATTGATGCATTCTCCAACCTGAGATTCAGGTTAATTTCGCTAATGGGTTTGATGTTTTGAGAAACACCATCGGAGGCCAGCAGCAATCCAATGCAAATGAATTGTACGGTTATTCCATAAAATACGAATTTTGACAACATGATTAGTAGTTGTAAAAGTTTATTTTTCATAACTTTAAGAGTTTATTAATTAAACATTTTGTAAACTATCCTGACAATAATTGGGTACCAAGCCATTAGTCAGGATTAAAACCGGAGCCTTGCTCCGGTTTTTTTTAAGATGAATCAATTTTCATAATGATAGTCTTTAATTAGTAGTTTTACTTCTTTGTCATTAAGTTCATAATCAACCTCTCTGGAAAATTGTAAACTCTCCAGCACGTTCTTTAATGTTTCATTCTCAAACCGTCCATTTATTCTGCACTCATCATCAGAATTTCCACTTAGTTCGACATTGACGCCATACCATCGTTCGATTGTATGAATGAAATCTTTCAAGTTTGTTTGTTTAAATATCAGGATGCCATTTTTCCATGAAAGTTCCAGTTCCCTGTCAAATTCTAGTTTTTCAGCTTCCTGAAGTACTGGATTGTAAACAACCTTTTCTCCAGGATTAAGAACATAGACTTCTTTAAGCTGATTGAGAACGCCGGTAATTTCAACCTTACCCGTATTCAGAAAAACACTGATTTTTGAGTCTGATTCATACGCCCTGATATTAAAGGAAGTTCCTAAAGCAATAGTATAAATATCACCGGATTTGACACGAAATGGTTGTTGTTTGTTTTCGGATACTTCAAAATAAGCTTCTCCTTTGAGTTCTACTTCTCTATATAGTTTGTTAAATCTTTCTGGATAAGTGATCTGGCTGCCAGCATTAAGCGTCACAACTGTACTGTCTGGCAATAGCATGGTAGATTTCTGACCAAGTGGATTTTGTTTACTAATGAATTGAATAGGAGGATCAACTTCCGGTGTTAACCAGTTGATTTTAGCAACAAATGTGAAAGTCAATAAAAATAAAAATACGGCAGCCACTTTAATCCAGGTTTCAAGGCCAAGATATCTATTATTGTGATTAGCTAAAAGCCGTCTTTTGTTAACTGAAGGTTTTTCAAGTAAAATATTTTTTAATACCTTGTTGAAGCGCTCATCATCAGCTGGCGCTTTTCTAAAATTGAATTTTTTAATTAAATGCTTTGCGTTATTAAAATCATCAAGTTTATCAGGATTACCCTTTAACCACTCGCTCCAAAACAAATCATTCTCAACTGTTGGGTTCTTCACCCATTTGATGAATTCTTCATCAGTTAACAACTTCTCTATATTTTCCACACGTACTTTTGTCATATTGATTAACATCCTCAATATTAAAGAGGGGACACACATTAAAATGACCTAAAAAAAAATACATTATTTTTTAAATTTCTGATATCAGTACAGAATGAGGCCATGGAGAAATGATACTATTATAGACTCTATGTGAATTTGGACTGTGCTTTTACAAGCCGAAATCAATTTATGGATTAATGGTCTGTTGCCCACAGGCCATGTGTTTTAGGTCCTTTTTTGATGGATCACCAGGTTCTTCAGGTTACTGTTTAGTGACTCAACTCTCAACCTGTACCTCGCAACTTCAATCTCCCCGATGACAATTGGTTTGTTATCTACCTATGTAGAAATACATAGTAGCTATAATTAATACAGAAAGGTATTTCATGACAGCCCTCATTGATCCGAGTGCTCTGTACAGTAAATTTCTAAGTGTCTTCTCACTATTTATTTTCATGATTTCCCTAGCCTCTGAATACGAAAGATTTTTATAGTAAACATAGTAAACAACCTCTCTCTGCTTCCTGGTCAACTGCTTCATTGCTTTTTGCAAAATTTTTCTTTTCTCAATTAAAATATCCTCCTGGATCAGGTGCGTTTCATGAGGTAGTACAATTTCGAATTCTTCACTTATTTCATTTAAAGATTTATTTCTTTTACTGGGCGAAACTTTTTTATCCATTATTCTTCTTCTTAGAGAAATAAGAAGATACAACCGGATAGAATTTTTAATAACGCCAAGTCTGTTTCTGTTTTTCCTTAATTTGATAAATAAATCCTGAACGCAATCTTCTATAAGATTAACATCAGTTGTAAATTGAAACCCATAATTGATAAGTTCACTAAAATATTTCGAGTAAACATAAATAAAAGCAGCTTCATCTCCACTCTTAAAAGTTTCCCAAATTTCAACATCACTTTTATCTTTAAACTGACTGTGATCTAAGATATTTTCAGTTGAACTTAATTTTAGAGAATTGGTAGGGGCTCCTAATTTATCACGATTTATTTCCCGACCGGATGAATTATCAGGTAAATTTTTATTTAAGCTATCTGTCGAAGTACTCGGCATTTAAGAAAAATTTATTCAGAAAACCAAGATACAAAATGAATACGCCTCAATCTTTATTTGCCGGCATACAAGAATTTGCTTCATTAAATTTTATTTATAAATAGAGTCGCAGACGTTTTAAAACGCCACACTAAGAAAATTGCACAATAAATAAATTAAAATTAGGTGCTTAACTTGAAGTAAATAAATGCTATTTCACCGTTTTACGAACAAAAAGCAGTAAAAGCTAATGGTGAAAAATAATTAGTTATTCAACTTTCAAGTTGCATATTAATTATGTTTTACTCAAATGTCAATGAAAAATCATAAAATAGTACATGGGATTGTAAAAATGATACCTTAATTAGCTCCTTTGTTTGTAATTTTTAATTCCGCCAGCCAATATAGCACATATCTCGAAACCACGTAATTTCAAATAGGTAGCTATCGGACTTCAACGATTTATTGAGATGCTTCTCTTTGATCCATCAAATTTGAAAACATTTATTTCATTTATATCCGCAGAAAATTGAACCCTTCTTGAAGAAGATGAATTGAAGCCATTTCCATAATACAATTCTGTTTTTTGCTTTTTCCCTCCAATGACTGTCGTGTAGTACCAATCATCCGGCTGAAATGTGATTGATTTCAAATTATGATCTTGTTGGTACTTTACAGCCTGAAGATTACCGCTATTTTCAGAAATTAGTATGACTTTATTTTCTCCAACCATAATATTGGCCATGGATTTTTTGTCACCCTCTGCTACAAAGTTAGTATGTGAGGGAGGAGCAACTTTCCATTTGAAGTTTCCCTGGTTGATGAGCACATTTCCAAAAGACGCATCGTAATATCCGGTGTTTGTTTCTTCAGAGAAACTATTGCCTACCAAAATTAAATCCGGTAAATGGTCTGAATTCACATCGTCAATTAATGTTCCGAATACCGGAGAAAACTGCACTTCTATGGGAAGCGTATGCAAAATGAATCCATCTTCACCAAGGTTTTCTATCACAATAGATTCCATGGTTTTGCAATCAAGCTTAAGTACTCCGGCCATTTCCTCTTCCAGAAAAGCATTCTTAAATGGAGTTTTCCCATATTCAGTAAATGTTCTAAACCGATTTTTCATTGACGGGATTAGCTGTGTGAGCACATTGTATGGGTGGACTATGTAGGCTTCGTCTCCAATAAAATGCGTGACGATTGGATCATTGACACCATTTCTGTCAAAATCTCCAGAGTAAATTTCTATAGGTTTTTCTTTTGAGCATTTAAAATATGAGTTGAGACCATAATTTCCCAGTACATAATCTATATCTCCGTCCTGATCCAGATCCGCTCCATTTATACTGTTCCACCACCCTGTAGTTTCTTCCAATTTGTAGGTTGCGGTTTCATTGACAAAAGCGCCATTTTTGTTGAGTAAAATTGTAATAGGCATCCATTCTCCAACAACCAAAAGGTCCGATAAACCATCCGAATTTACGTCGGTCCAGAGGGCTGAGGTAACCATCCCCAAATTCCCATGGCTGCTTCCGAGAAGCTCAGAACGATTTATAAAAACACCTCCCTGATTTTCGAGGAGATAACTTTGCGGAGTATTCGGATAATTTTTCCCTTTTACTCTTCCGCCAACAAAAAGATCCAAATCTCCATCCTGATCATAGTCACAAGCGACAACACAAGAACCGGAGCTTTGAATTTCTGGCAAAGCTTTTTCACTTCGATGAAAATTGCCTTTACCGTCATTAAAATAGAGACGATCTTGATATTGAGTACTCTCATCCGGCCAGTGATATCCACCCGAAACTACATATAAATCCAGATCGCCATCATTATCCGCATCGAACAGCAAAGATCCTGAATCCTCATAAATGTTGTCTTCGGAAAATTCTTTCCTCGAAAAAGTATAATCTGAGTTTTGCAGAAAAAAGCTTGAATGCTGTCGTAAATCAGCGCCAACAAAGAAATCTTCCAATCCATCCCGGTTTATATCACCAATACTTATGGATGGACCATATTTTGAAAGACTGTGAATTAATGATCGAGTAACAACAAAATCATTTGTTGCCACTTCCTCATGTTTATAGTAAACGCTAAGTTCTTCTGTGACATCTTCAAATTCAATACCCCATTCAGCACCAATAAAATCGCGGATCAAGCTGGAATAAATTGGTGAGTTGCTTTCGGGTTTCGAGATTTCCAATACCCTGTTGATCGTGGGATTTTTAATAATCTCAATGCTGCCATCATTCCATTGAAAAACCAGTGAATCTACTTGCCCGGACTTCCCTAAACCAATATGGATGTCGGTGTCAATTGTTGATTTGTATCCTCGATAAGGAGAATACTCAAAATATTGACGATTGTCAGGTTGATAAACCCACACCTTTAAACCTAGTTTATAATATTCTTTAGTAGATTTTTGAAAGCGAATAGAAAGGTAGTCACGGGCGGTTTTTTTATTTGACTGCAATTGGTTTTCGTATAATGTCACCTCCTGATCAATGTTATTAAAAATAATATCCAGATCTCCATCATTATCAAGATCAGCACATGCGGTTCCATTTGTAAATGTAGGATGTATCAGCCCCCATTTTTTTGAATTGTCGGAAAACCCAAGGTTACCATCATTCCTGAAAATGTAGTTCGGCAATTTTACATCCGGTAATTTATCCATGGCATCTACAAAATATTGGCGTCGTGATTCTTCCTTGCCAAACTGAGATCGCTTGCTTATGTCATTGATATAATCCAGGTTCGTTACATCTTTCCGAAACCCATTGGTGATCAATAAATCTTTCCACCCATCATTATCAAAGTCAGCAAATAATGGTGCCCAACTCCAATCTGTTTGATAGACTCCGGCCAAAAATCCGATTTCACTAAACCTATATTTCCCATCCTTGAATTTCCCCTGGTTTAACTGAAGAGTATTACGCATAAACTGAGGATGATATCCAACATTTATGCTACCGTAAAATCTGCCTATATTAAGAAAAGGTATCATTAATTTTTGCCTGTAATTAGTAGCTGGAAGCATATCGACTACAATTACATCAGACAAGCCATCGTTGTTGAAATCTGCAATATCTACACCCATACCGTTGTGGGTAAAGTGGCTAAAATATTCACCCGCACTTTCTGTAAAAGTGCCGTCGTGATTATTGATCCATAGCAGATCATTGGAAATAAAATCATTGGCACAATAAATGTCTGTCCAGCCATCCTGATTTATATCACAAGCCGCAACGCCAAGCCCGTAGCCTTCTATTAAAATTCCCGCCTCTCTTGAAATATTTGTGAATGTCCCATCGCCTTCATTGCGATAAAGCCGGTCTGTGCTTTCAGCTTCACCATCTACTTTGATTTTTCGCAGCGCATTTCTCTTCGACCCATCCTCCGCATTTGTCAATAAATACAGATCCAGATCTTGATCTTTATCAAAATCAAAAAATATGCCCATAGTGCTGTAGCCTGCATCATTGAGCCCATATGCTGTTGCCATATCTTTAAAATGCGGTACGCCATCTTTGTCAATCCCCTGGTTGATAAAAAATATGTTTTCCCTGGTTTTACCAGCTGCAAACCCGGCAACACTAATATAAATATCATTGAGTCCATCGTCATTTATATCTACGATAGATACTCCCGTGCACCAGTGCTGCGTTGTCAATCCTGATTCTTTAGTAACATCATCAAATTTGAGATCTCCCTGGTTCAGATACATTCTTGAACTGACCATATTTCCGGCAAAGAAAACATCTTTCAAGCCATCGTTATTCAAGTCACCTACCGCAAGGCCACCTCCATTGTATATGTATTCGAAGGTTACTCCATTGATAGAATCAGAAATTGTAAGCTGATTGACAAAATCTATTCCGGAATGAGATGATGGGATAAATTTAAAAAGTGTGTCCTTTTTAAAAAATGTGCAATGAGATAATAGAATTGTACAAAATATCAATAAAAAATAATCCTTTTTGCGAATCATAAACCAATAATTAAAACTTCAAATAGCAAAATAATTTTAGCTGCCAAGATACAAAAATAAGTGGCTGGGGAATCATAAAACTTGACTAAATGGGACGCCAATTAATGGCAATTGACATTGTTTTAACGAATTATATTTTATCCAAGAACCGCCGTTACCATTTTTTTGAGAATACCTAAATTCAACGTGTTATTTTTATATTTTCTGAGTTGCGATAATAACTCCAACATGTTGATATCTTTGCAAAAAATTATATAGCAATTATGCAAAAAGAATTTCAACTTCAAATACCACCAGAGCTTGCTGAAAATCCAGATGAGCTTATTCAAATTGTAAAAAAGAAATTTAAATTACCCTCAGGGGATATTAAGCATATTGAAATTCTACGCAGATCCATTGATGCTCGAAAAAAAGAGATCAAGATCAACCTCAAAATCCGTGTTTATGTAAATGAAGATTTTGAAGAAATCGCAATTCAAAAACCTGTGTACGATAATGTTTCTTCCAAAGACGTGGTGATTATCATTGGTGCAGGGCCGGCTGGTCTTTTTGCAGCTTTGAAGTGTATCGAACTGGGTAAAAAACCAATCATACTAGAAAGGGGTAAGGATGTACAGGCTCGGAGGCGAGATTTGAAAGCAATTAATATCGATCACATTGTCGATGAAGACTCCAACTATTGCTTTGGTGAAGGTGGCGCAGGGGCCTATTCCGACGGCAAACTTTATACAAGGTCTAAAAAGCGTGGAGACGTACAAAAAATATTGGATATGCTTGTGGCATTTGGTGCGACTAAAAAAATATTAGTTGAAGCACATCCACATATTGGCACGAATAAATTGCCGGAAATAATTTCAGCAATTCGAGAATTTATCATTGATCATGGAGGAGAAATTGTTTTTAATTCACGAGTTACTGAACTACTTATAAAGTCAAAAGCCGTTGTAGGAGTTAAAACAAAATCAGGAGATTTTATTCATGCGCAAAAAATTATTCTGGCAACCGGACATTCGGCTAGAGATATTTTTGAGATGCTCCATAATCAGGGTATTGAAATAGAAGCCAAACCTTTTGCCATTGGTGTGCGTGTTGAGCATCCGCAAGTGCTTATCGATAGCATCCAGTATCATTGCCCAGAGCGAGGACCGTATTTGCCACCTGCACCGTACAATATCGTTAGGCAGGTAGGAGGGAGAGGTGTTTATTCGTTTTGTATGTGTCCCGGAGGTGTTATTGCACCTTGTGCTACAAGCCCTGGAGAAGTAGTTACAAATGGTTGGTCACCTTCCAAGCGTGATCATCCAACTGCAAACTCGGGAATTGTCGTTGAGTTAAGGATAGAGGATTTTAAAGAATTTAAGGATCGCGGGGCACTTGCTGCTATGGATTTTCAACGATCTATTGAGCAAATTGCATGGAGAGAGGGTGGAGAGTCACAAAAAGTTCCGGCACAAAGATTAGCAGACTTCATGAAAGGAAGACACTCGCAATCTCTTCCCGAAACTTCCTACAAGCCTGGCGTAACTTCTGTGGAATTGGCAAGTGTTTTTCCGGAATTTATACATGATAGTCTTCTGAGGGGCCTCAAGATGATTGGCAAATCAATGAAAGGGTACATCACCAACAATGCGGTGGTACATGCCCCAGAATCCAGGACTTCTTCGCCTGTGCGAATTCCTCGAGATAAGGAATCGCTAGAACATATTTCTGTAAAGGGCTTATACCCTTGTGGAGAAGGAGCAGGATATGCCGGAGGAATTGTCTCTGCTGCGATTGATGGAATGAAGTGTGCAGAAATGTGTGTGGAATCAATGAAATAACCTTGCTGCTCTGTAAGATTAGCCCGCTCATTGTCACCTGATAACGGACTTTGAGGAAGGCCACGAGGTCTTGAATTAGATCTCGTTAAATATTCTTCCTATAAATATAACGCTGTCAAATCCTATATCTTCTTTGTTCCACAGGGTTTTTATCCAGAACGCTTTCGGAATGAAAATTTCGACCTGCCGTAGGAAGGCAGTTGCGAATGAATTATTAGGAGTCCTTTTAATTCTACTTTACGAAGTTAAAGCACGTATTATAAAATATACTTCTTGCAACCGATTAATACGATTCTAAAATAAAAATCATTCATTTGATTCTATTTTTAATTAGATGAAAATAATTGTACAATTATGATTCAATAATATCTGATGACTAACACACAAGAAATTTGGAAAAAAATTGTTGAAGAAAATGATCAGAAAGCTTATAGCGTTTTTTTTGATCATTTTTACCCCAGGTTATTCACTTATTGCATACAATTAGTAAAGTTGCCTTCCGGAGCCGAGGAAGTTGTTTCAGACGTAATATTTAACTTGCTGAAAAACAGAAGTAGCTTTAATAGCATCGAGAGGATTGGCCCTTATCTTTATAGGTCGGTGAAAAACAAAAGTTTAACCTGGCTCAGGGATCAAAAGAAAAATCTGAAACTGGAAGGCATAGAGCAAGCAGAAGATTATATAATTGAGGAGCCGGATAACGCAGTTCTTTTTCCTGTTGATCAAGATATTCTTAAGCTACTCGAGACTTCAATTAATAAGTTGCCAGCACAACGCCAGTTAGTTTATAGGCTTGTTAGAGAAGATGGGCTACTATTAGAGGAGGTTGCAGAGTTGCTTTCTTTATCAGTAAGAACTATTGAAAAGCATTTAGAGATGGCAATTAAAGTATTATGCCAACATTTAAAGGTCCACTTACAGGATCAAAGACAAAACCCAAAAATCAGAAAATTCTTTCCGCGCAATTTTTTATTTAACTTTTTTTAAAAAAAAGATACTTTTTATTACGGAAATAAATAAGGCTTGAGTCTTACTAATACAACGCCGTAATTTTATAATGAATAAAAAAGATATATACGCAGCAATTTCTCGTCATTTGACTAAGCACAAGCAAGAAAATGATGACGAAATATTGCATAATTGGATCGATGAAAGTGAAGAGAACAAATCTTTGCTGGAAAAAATAGAACACCATTGGATTTCGCCAAGTAAAAGAAATATTAGTATTTTAAATAGCGATGAAATAAAAAGAAGTATTTGGAAAAAGGCAAATCAACAACCATCATATAATATTTCCTCTGCTAAAAAGACATATTTCAACTACTTAAAATATGCAGCTGTACTTACAATATTAATATTATCGGGTATAGCTATTTATTCTAAAATTGATAAGGATGAAATTGTGCAATCAACTTCCTCGCTAATTTCTAAATCAAACAATGCAGGAAGAAAATCTACCATTCACCTCAACGATGGCACAGTTGTAAATCTAAATTCAGAAAGTACAATCAAATACTATGATTCTTTTTCCGATACTGCAAGATTTATATGGCTTGAGGGAGAAGCATTTTTTGATGTAGCTCACGATAAGTCGAAACCTTTTTATGTTATATCACAAGGCGTGTCAGTAAAAGCATTGGGTACATCCTTTAATGTCTCAGCATTTCCAGCCAATGAGATTGTAAAAGTGAGCTTGGCCACTGGTAAGGTGTTAATTAAAAGTCATGATTCAGCAGGCAGCGATCATAGATCTGATGAGATTGTTTTACTACCCGGTCAGGAAATATATTTTCAGAAAAACGCAAACATTTTTTTACCGGTAACTACATTTAATGAAAAAGAAGTGGAGGGTTGGAGAAATGGGATATTATATTTCAAACACACTGGCTTAGAAGATATAATAACAACACTGAACAGATGGTATGATGTTGATATTCAGGTTGATTCAGGCATACCAACTAATGAAATAAGCTATACAGGAGTATTTGAAAAACAGAATTTGCATAATGTACTAGCAAGTATTGGCTTCGTGGCAAATTTTGATTTTAAGATAAATGATAAAAATGTAATGTTAAACTTTAAAGAAAAATAGTATGGATAAAAAAGAGACGTAAAAAAAATGACCGATAAAAATTGGGGAATTAGTATCGGTCAAGTACTTCACCGCATTGCCTGAAAGTCGTAAAACCGTGGCAATGCATTTAATTATTGTTAAATAATAAACATTCGAAATTATGAAAATAAATTTATTAAGACTACTAATTTATGCCATGAAAATATCTTTTGTAGGTATATTTTTACAGTGTTTACTGTTAAATTTGCTAATGGCAGGAACTATTGAGGCTCAAAAGTACGCGAGTGTCAAAGATGTTGCGATTAATATTGACGTGAAAGAAATGTCGGTTGTTCAGCTATTTGATGAGTTGGAGCATAAGACAGAATTTCAATTCACGTATGATGAAAATGTTGTTTCTAATAATAAAACGAAGATTAGTATTTCCGGCAAAAAAAAGAGCATAGAAGAAATTTTATTGCACATTTCAAAACAAGCCAAACTACGTTTTAAGCAGGTAAACAACAACATTAATGTAAACCCACTTAATAACAGGTCAAAGGGGAAATCCATAGAGATTGTAATTCAGGGAATCACAGTCACCGGTAAGGTCACTTCTGCTGAAGATAGTGAAGGCTTGCCTGGGGTAAATGTAACCATAAAAGGTACCACGCAAGGATCTGTTACTGATGTGGAAGGAAACTATAAACTTGATGTTCCGGATGAAAATTCAGTATTAGTATTTAGTTCCGTAGGATATCTATCAGAAGAGTTTATTGTGGGTACACAATCAATGATCAATCTTGCAATGTCGCCTGATGTTACAGCACTATCTGAGATCATTGTAACGGCTTTTGGAATAGAGCGAGAAAAGAAAGCCTTGGGCTATGCGGCTCAGGAGTTAGAAGGTGATGACATGACTTCGGCAAGAGAAGTGAATGTAGCCAACTACCTCACCGGTAAGATAGCAGGTGTTCAAGTGTCAAATGGCGCATCAGGTGGCATGGGAGGATCAACTAATGTAACCATTCGCGGGAATAGTTCACTGACCGGCTCCAACCAACCATTGTATGTCATTGATGGTGTTCCAATAACAAATCGGGGAAACTCGAATCCCGACAACGGAATTTTTGGTGGTAATGATTATGGAGACGGCATCGGCAGCATCAATCCTGATGATGTGGAATCAATGACGGTATTAAAAGGCCCGGCAGCTTCGGCTCTCTATGGTGCACGTGGTGCCAATGGCGTAATCGTAATTACAACAAAATCAGGTAAATCGCAAAAGGGGATAGGTGTTGAGTTTAACTCTACAACATCAATCCAAAAGATCAATCTGATTCCTAGGTTTCAGAATAAATATGGTACAGGATATGAAGGCACCAACTTGTTTGGAAGAATTGTAGATATTGATGGACAGTCTTACGAAACTATGCCTGCTTGGCATGGTGATGCTTGGGGCCCTCCACTTGATGGGCGAAGAGTTGTTTCTGATCCGTTTTTAATGCCTGGTGAAGATCCTAGACCGCTAACGCTGCTGCCACAAGACCCAAACAATGTCAGAGATTTCTATCAAACCGGCGTGGTTGCAAATAATATGATATCTTTTAGCGGCGGGACTGAAAATACTACGGCACGATTATCTATAGGTAATACCTATAATAAAGGTATTATACCAAATAGCTCAGGAAACAGAAATACAATTAACCTAAGAGTAAACAGCAAGCTTACCGATAGATTGTCTTTCGATGCTAAAGTAAACTATAGCAATGCAAAATTTGAAAATCGACCTACTTTAGGCGCCGGTAGCGATAATGTTAACGCAACTTTAAATCGGCTTGGGCGATACGTGCCTCTGGATTTCTTAAAAAAGCACTATGAAGCTACTGGACTACGTGGCCGTTTTCCCGGTGTACGTGTTAATCCATACTATACTATAAATGAAATAACGAACAATGATGAAAGAAATCG
>CAZDRA010000068.1:0-24096 GCA_964507705.1 uncultured Roseivirgaceae bacterium
GTGGCAAGCGTAAGTTATAAAAATGAATTTAGGTACAAACACGGATAATCATTAATTTTTTAATAGAATTTTTAGTTACAGGTTCTTCAATACTTTTCTTAAAATCCTTAAAATAATCATGCAAAAGGCAAGGGGCTTCATCTGTACAGCTGCGTAACCCCAAGATACATTCATCGAAAACATTATAACCTTCAATACAAATGATAATATCAATAAGTGGGCGCTTAATGTTTTCCTTACTCATGTAAAATCCTCCTCCTCTTCCTTTGGTGGAGGAAATAATTTTGCTTTTAGATAATTATTGCAACACTTTACTTAAATATGGTCTCAGTATATTAAGTTCCATAGCAAGTTCGGCGACAGATATTTTTCCTGTATTCCTGCGCAAAAACAGAAATTCAACAGTACGAATTGCGTATTTTGTAGAGTTTGAAAACATGACAAAAATCATAAAATTAAATTAGGATATAAATATCCTATTATCTTAATTTTGTACAAATTAAATATAGTAACATGAACTTTTACAAAAAATATAATTTTTTATTATTATCTCTGATATTTTTCGCAACCTCTTGCGGAAGTGGATCATCTAAAAAGGCAGAAAACGAAGCAGTTGCTAAGGTTGCGCCTGCCACACCAATGACACTAGAAGAAGCCGAAAAGGGTTGGAAAACGAACGGAGGAGTTGGTCCGGTTAAAAGTCTGGTACTTCCTGTAGAAATTGATCAGGCACTAGTAGATAATGGCAAAATAATTTATGAAGCTAAATGTACTGCCTGTCACAAAATTGAAAAAAAATTTATTGGGCCTTCACCAAAAGGAATTTTGGAAAGAAGAACTCCTGCATGGGTTATGAACATGCTTCTTGATCCTGAGAGAATGGTTAAGGAAGACCCAATTGCACGCCAATTGCTCATAAAGTTTAGTGCCCCTATGGCCAATCAAAACTTAAGCGAAGAGGATGCCAGAGCTGTTGTAGAATACTTTAGAACACTTTAATCTAAATTATATACGTATGAAAACTACAATTCACAAACTGTTTGTCGCTGGTGCAATATTAATTTTTAGTGCCTGCACGAGCAACGAAAATCAACAAGAAGGTGGAACGCAAGCCATCTCTTCAACTACAGATAATACGCCTCTTGGGCAGGCGTCTGTTGTAGATAATGTATCGGATCCAAATATTTTGCAAGTAGCAATTGGATCACCTGACCACAGTACGCTCGTTGCTGCTGTTCAGGCAGCCCATATTGAACATATATTAGTAAATGCAGGACCTTTAACTGTTTTTGCACCTACTAATACTGCTTTTGCTAAGTTACCTGAAGGAACTGTTGAAACTTTACTTAAGCCTGAAAATGTAGGAGACCTTACGACAATTCTTACAAGACATGCAGCTCCCGGTTCTTATAATTTAGAAGGACTAAAAAAAGAAGCCCGAAAAGGAAGAAAACTATATATGGCTACCGGAGACTACTTTGAAGTAACTGCTGAAGGTGATGATGTTTTTGTAAATGGCGTTAAAGTTTTAGCGTCTATTCAAACATCAAACGGCATTATAAATGTTGTTGACGAAGTTCTTTTACCTAAATCGGAATAACCTAATAATTAAACTATGAAACCGACACGACTGTAATTATAATTACGCCAATAGCTATACGGACAATAACTTAAATCGCCTTCGTTATGGCATTATTTCAATCGTCAAAGGTTTCAAATTTTTATAGAAAAAAAATTATATAAACATGAAACAAACTAAATATTTTATTACAGCAGTTTTAGCTTTAGTAGCACTTTCCTTTACAAGTTGTGACACAGCGAAAGATAAAAACAAAGGAGCTCTTTCAAGTAATTTAGCCGAGAGGACATTTGTCGCTCCGGGAGAGCATGATGAATTTTATGCCTTTATTTCCGGTGGATTTAGCGGACAGTTATCAGTATATGGTTTACCATCAGGCAGACTATTTAAAGTAATACCCGTTTTCTCTCAAGACGGAGAAAAAGGATATGGTTATAACGAAGAAACGAAACCAATGTTAAATACTTCGTATGGTTTTGTTCCCTGGGGAGATTCTCACCATCCTGATATTTCTCAGACTAACGGTAAGCTAGATGGAAGATGGGTATTTATAAATGAAAATAATACTCCCAGAATAGCCCGAATTAGTTTAGAAACTTTTGAAACTGTAGAAATAATTGAGATTCCCAATACTGCCGGAAATCACAGTTCTTCTTATGTTACGGATAATACAGAGTATGTAATAGCAGGGACTCGTTTTTCCGTGCCTGTACCTCAAAGGGATATGCCAATTAATGAGTATAAAGGTAACTTTAAAGGAGCCTTGTCCTTTTTAAAGGTTGATTCTGAAAGTGGTGAAATGGATTTATCTTTTCAAATTATGATGCCCGGTTTTAATTATGACAAAGCACACCCAGGTAGAGGAAAATCTGATGGATGGTTCTTTTATACCACCTATAATACGGAAGAATCGCACACTTTGCTGGAAGTGAATGCATCGCAAAGAGATAAAGATTTTATTGCCGCAGTAAACTGGAAAAAAGCTGAAGAGTATATTAAGGCTGGCAAGTTTGAGACCATGAAAACCAATTATGCTCATAATATATATAGCGATGAAACCCATTCTGCTACAACCACATGGAAAAAAGAAGTAAAAATACTCGACCCTTCAAAATTACCAGGCTTAGTTTATTTTATGCCAATGCCAAAATCACCTCACGGATGTGATGTTGATCCATCGGGTGAATACATTGTTGGTAGTGGTAAGCTTTCGGCAAACGTAACTGTCCATTCATTTTCTAAAATGATAGATGCCATAAAAAATGAAAAATTCGATGGAGAAGCTTATGGTATTCCTATCCTTAAATTCGAAGATGTACTTGCAGGTATTGTTGTTCAACCTGGTTTAGGACCATTGCATACAGAGTTTGATGGTAAAGGAAATGCCTACACTACTTTCTTTATTTCTTCTGAAGTTGTTAAATGGAAATTAGGCACCTGGGAAGTGCTGGATAGAAAACCAACTTATTATTCTGTTGGCCATCTCATGATTCCCGGAGGTAATTCCCGGGCTCCATTTGGAAAATATCTTCTTGCCATGAATAAAATAACTAAGGATCGTTATTTGCCTACAGGCCCTGAAGTTTCTCAATCGGCCCAGTTATACGATATTACCGGAGATAAAATGGAATTAATCCTGGACTTTCCAACAGTTGGAGAGCCGCATTATGCAGCTGGTATTCCTGCAGATCTGGTAGCCCCCAATTCGAGGAAAATATTTGAACTGGAAGAGAACAAGCATCCCCATGCTACTTTAAGTGAAAAAGATACCAAGGTTGTACGAGACGGTAACACGGTTCGCATATATATGACCACCATTCGCAGTCACTTTGCCCCAGACAATATCGAGGGTATAAAAGTAGGAGATAAGGTATATTTTCATGTCACAAATTTGGAACAAGATTATGACGTCCCCCATGGCATCAGTATGATAGGTGCAAATACATCTGAGCTTTTGATTATGCCCGGCCAAACAGAAACTTTTGTTTGGGAACCAAAAAAAGAAGGCGTTTGGCCATTCTATTGCACTGATTTTTGTTCAGCTCTACATCAGGAAATGCAAGGATACGTTCGTGTATCTCCTAAAGGATCTAATGTTCCGTTAAAATGGTCATTAGATGATGAATAGTAATAAAGGTATTTTGTAATGAAAGGCGCCATATCACAGTTAGATAGATTTGGCGCCTTCATTTATTAAAACAAAATCTATTTTATAGAAATAATTATTTTAATGGTTATGAAAAAATCCGGAATTATTATGATGCTTGGAGCGCTGCTGCTGCTTTCTCTATTTGTGTTCCCCATTTGGAGCATTACCATTGGCGCACCTCAATATCCCGATCCCCTAGGCATGCATATTTGGATCAATAAAATTACTGATCAAGAACCCTACGATATCAAAAACATAGACTTGCTGAACCATTATGTTGGCATGAAAAAAATACCGGTAGAGATGCCTGAGTTTAGTATCTTTCCTAAAGTAATTGTTGCGATGAGCATTTTAGGAATCGTTATTGGGTTTATAGGTAAACGAAAACTATTTCTTTCCTGGTTTGTATTAATGGCCGTATTTGGCAGTATTGGCATGTATGACTTTTATTTATGGGAGTATGAGTATGGACATAATTTGAATGAGAATGCCGCAATAAAATTTACCGATTCTGAAGGAAATCCATTAACCTACCAGCCACCGCTTATCGGAAATAAAACTATACTCAATTTCGAAGCTAAATCCTGGCCCATGACGGGCGCCTATCTTTTGTTATTAGGAATGGGTTTATCGGTGGTTGCATTTATTGTTGACAAAAAGAAAGTTACCGGGTCTCAAAAGCTATGAAATATCTCTCATCGTTATTTTTAATGTTACTCATTACGAATTCTTCTTGCTCTGTCAAGTCTGAAAAAATAAACTACGGCAAAGAAAATTGCCGTTTTTGCAGCATGACCATTGTCGACCGTCAGCATGCCGCTGAGTTGGTCACGAAAAAAGGAAAGGTATTTAAGTTTGATGCTATTGAGTGCATGATAAATTATTTAAATAAAAATTTTAATGCTGAAATTGGCCTACTCTTTGTCAATGATTTTCAACGCCCAGGAAAGCTAATTGCCGCCGAAAGTTCAACCTATCTTATTAGTGAAAATATACCCAGCCCCATGGGTGCTTTTCTTTCTGCATTTGCAACCTTAGAAGATGCTCAAAAAATGGAAATGGAAAAAGGAGGAGAAATTTATAACTGGGATAATGTTCAACAGCGATTCAAATGATCTATGATTAATGAGCATCACCATAGCGTTATTCCTTTTAGTAACAATGAGATGGAATTAACAAAAAGATATAAATTCACATTACCCAAGCCAAGTATTCGCAAAAAGCAACTCCATCATTTTTACCGCTAATAAACTGCGCCGAGTTTGCTTTGGTTGTTTATTGCCGGATGAAATATTATCTTGATTTTATCAGATATCAAATGGTGAGGCCAATAAGAATTAATGCTATTTAAATGAACAAAATTTATTCGTTATCGATTACCCTCTTCCTTGTTTTTGCAAAAGCATCACTTTCATATAGTTATACCATCGAAGTTTGCGAGAACTGCAAAATCACTTCTATTAAAAGAGCAGTAGAAATCGCTGAATCCGGAGACACCATTCAAGTAAACGGAGGCATCTACCTTGAATACGACATTCTCATCAACAAGCCATTGACTTTAATTGGGATAAATCAACCCATTATTAATGGAGACGACAAAGGCACTATTCTTGACATAAAAGCCGATAGTGTTACGATAAAGGGATTTAAAATTCAAAATGTAGGCGTAAGCTATAGCGAGGAGTTTGCTGCGATCCATGTATTTAGAAGCCAGTTCTTTACCATAGACAGCAACATCATAGAGCATGTGTTTTTTGGAGCTCTAATAGAAAAATCTAAACATGGGATAATAATAAATAATCAAATTTCTAGTGAGGCTATAGAGGAATATAATTCTGGAAATGGAATTCATCTATGGCACTGCGATAATGTAACAATAACAAGTAATCATTTATCAGGGCTAAGGGATGGTATATATTTTGAATTTGTGACCAATAGCAATATTTCTAAAAATGTAAGTGCCAATAATATCAGATATGGACTGCATTTTATGTTCTCTAATAATAATAATTACTTTGACAATCAATTCTCAAACAATGGGGCCGGAGTTGCTGTAATGTTCTCGAAATTCGTTACGATGAGAAGGAATCAATTCCTCAAAAATTGGGGGACGGCTTCTTTTGGGTTATTATTAAAAGAGATATACGATGCAGAAATTGAAGACAATCTATTTGAAGAAAATACCATCGGCATCAACGTAGAAGGATCTACAAGAATAAATTATAAGAATAATAACTTAATCAGAAATGGTTGGGCGGTAAAGATCGCAGGTGGTTGTTATGCTAATTTGTTTGCTGACAATAATTTTGTCAGCAACTCATTTGATGTTTCGTATAATGGTAAAATGAACGACAATAGTTTTGATCATAATTATTGGAGTTCCTACACCGGCTACGATTTAGATAAAGATGGCATTGGAGATGTACCATACCGACCGGTAAAATTATTTTCGTACATTGTAAACCGAACTCCTGAAACAATAATTTTGCTCAGGAGTCTTTTTATAGATATTCTGAATTTTTCCGAAAAGGTTTCTCCTGTGTTTACCCCAGACAATTTGATTGATGCAACTCCGAAAATGAAATTTTCAAATGATTGAAATTAGTAGCTTAAACAAACACTTTGGGAAAGTAAAAGTACTTGATGGAATCAACCTTGAAATCAATGGAGGAGGTATTTTTGCTATTCTGGGGCCAAACGGATCAGGAAAAACCACGCTCATAAAAAGCATTCTTGGAATGGTTATCCCTCAATCCGGATCAATACAAATAAACCAACTACCCATCAAAGGTAAATGGGCATATCGCGAGGATATTAACTATCTTCCTCAGATTGCACGTTTCCCAGAAAATTTAACGGTCACCGAACTTATTGGCATGATAAAGAACCTAAGAGAAAAGCAAGCCAATGATGAAGCACTAATAAAGCTTTTTGGTTTAGCGGATTTTTTAGACAAAAAACTTGGCAACCTTTCGGGGGGTACCAAACAAAAAGTAAACCTGGTACTTACCTTTATGTTTGATTGCCCTATACTCATACTCGACGAACCCACTACGGGTTTAGATCCGGTTTCACTTATTCATTTAAAAGAACTTATAAGAAAGGAAAAATCACTTGGTAAAACCATCCTAATCACTACACATATTATGGAATTTGTAGAGATTATGGCTGATGAGATCGTTTTTCTGTTGGAGGGTAATATTTACTTTAAGGGAACAGTAGCTGAACTTAAAAAGAAGAGTAGCCGAAATGATTTGGAACATGCCATTGCCACTATTTTAACCAAAACAAATGCTTAAAATATTACAATACAGTTTTTACGATTTAATTCGCAGCCGTTGGAGCTATGTCTATTTTCTGTTTTACCTGGTTTTAGGATTTGGGCTTCTATTTCTCAATACCAGTGTATCTAAATCGGTAATCACATTAATGAACATCATTATTGTACTGACACCCATGATTGGAACCATATTTGGTATAATGTATTTTTATAGCTCTCGCGAATTTACTGAGCTGTTATTGGCGCAACCCATACGTAGGTCAACCATTTTTCTTGGCCAATATCTGGGAATTACTATATCGCTCACACTTAGCTTGGTTCTCGGATTGGGGATTCCATTTATCGCTTATGGGGTTTTGCAATCAGCAGAAATATGGAATTTTAGCCTTCTACTTATATCCGGTTCTTTCCTTACCTTTATTTTTGTAGCCATTGCATCCATAATTGCATTGATGCACGACAACAAAATCAAAGGCTTTGGCTATGCCATTTTTATTTGGTTGTTTATGGCCGTAATCTATGATGGTCTCTTTCTTATTTCATTGGTGGTTTTTGAAGAATACCCCTTAGATAAGTTTTCACTGTTTGCTACTATGCTAAACCCTATTGATTTATCCAGAATTCTTATACTATTAAAATTAGATATTTCGGCTCTATTAGGATACACAGGTGCCATTTTTCAAAAATTCTTTGGAACTAATGTAGGGATGTTTACTTCTATTTTTATCCTTTTGGTTTGGACAGTTATTCCTGTTTATTTTATAAAAAGAATAGCTGCTAAAAAGGATTTTTAATACATCATTTTTTCGCAAGCTTTTTTTTGAATACGCTTTTCAATTCGCCAATTTTTTTTCGAATCAAGCTTTGATTGGACTTGCGATGTAGTCTTGAATAATCGTAATGAAAAATATATGGATTACCAATTGATAAGTGCCGAGGCCCAGGTAAATCCACTTCCAAAAGCAGCCAAACAAACCAGATCGTTATCTTTAATTTTTCCTTCAGCCCATGCTTCACTCAGTGCTATCGGGATTGAGGCCGCAGTAGTGTTGCCATACCTTTGAATGTTGCTATAGACCTTGTCTTTGTCCAATTCCAATTTTTGCTGTATAAAATTACTAATCCTCAAATTCGCCTGATGAGGCACTAATAAATCAATATCATCTTTTGATTTACCATTGGCTTGCAATGCTTCAGTGATGACTTCTACAAAACGAACAACAGCGTGTTTGAAAACAAGATTCCCATTCATATGGGCTTTTATCGAAACTCCATCTATCATTTCAGACGTAATTCTCATCTCTCTTTTTCTGCTACTTCCGGGGTCTTTTACATAAAGTTCTTCTGCATAAGTGCCGTCAGAATGCATATGGGTAGATAATATGCCTTTCCCGGGTTCATCTGTAGCCTGGAGAATTGCCGCTCCGGCACCATCTCCAAAAATTATCGAAACATGTCTTTGTCTATCGGAAAATTCCAAGCCAGAAGATTGAATCTCTGCACCAATGACAGCAATAGTTTTATACATACCAGTTTTAATAAACTGATCAGCTATTGATAGACCGTAAACAAAGCCGGAGCATGCATTTCGAATGTCAATGGCGGCGATAGTTTTTTTATCCAGGCCGAGCTCTCTTTGCATTAGTACGCCGGAACCGGGAAACATATAATCGGGCGTGATCGTAGCAAACACAATAAGATCAATTTCATTCACATCAACCTTAGCTCTTTCCAATGCCATCCTTGTAGCTTTGGCTGCCATATTGGAGCATGTATCTTTTTTAAAATCAAAATATCTTCTTTCCTTTATTCCTGTTCGTTCAACAATCCATTGATCATTGGTGTCCATCAGCTTTTCAAGATCATGATTTGTTACTACCTTTTCTGGGACATAATGACCAACACCTACAATTTTTGAATTTTTCATTTGGATATAATTTGAATTACAATTTAACCATTTTCATTAAATGGGCATCACTTATATTTAGTTTTTATAGTTCGACTTATCGCTAATCAAACAAGGTTAGATTACCAAACTGATCTGCGGGTGGGGCAGGGAGAATTAAATTTGGGCTGTCATTTACTACAGAATTTACCATTGGAGAAATGCTATAATATTCCATTTCCGTATCGTTATAAGGTTTCAAAAGGTTCAAATGCTCTTCCGTAGAAGCAGACGAACTCAACCAAATTTGTTCCGACTTTGGCTCGAGTATAACTGGCATGCGCTCATGAATTTTGGAAATTGTAGCATTGGCAGTAGTTGTGACAATTGAAAAGGTATGCACCTGATTCTGATCTTCATCTTCATATTCTTCCCAAAGACCGGCAAATGCAAATAATTCTTTAGACTCTAAAAGAATCCTATATGGAATTTTTGATTTTTTGGATACTCTTTTCCATTCATAAAATCCATCAGCAATAACAAGGCATCTCCTTTGTTTTAAAGCGTTTTTAAATGATGCTTTTTCACTAATTGTTTCTGCTCTGGCATTAATCAATTTGGAACTTATTGTTTTATCCTTTGCCCATTTGGGAATTAAACCCCAATTAAAAAATGAAAGCCCTTCTGGGTTTTCATTGGTTATTACAGGTAATATCTGTGTTGGCGCAGCATTATACCTTGGCAAATATGTTGAGGGAACTTCAATATTAAACCTTTTCTCGATCTCTTCTGCTTTGGCAATTACTGTATATCTTCCGCACATATTATTTAATTGTAATCTCTAAATATAAAAGCTATTTACATATTATGAATGCAAACTAATAATCTATTTCTCTTGTCATACCAATTTAATTATAAAATGAGGCATAAATAAATTGAATTATTTTTTGCTTAGATGATCAAGAAAAATATAGCATAGCCTTAGCTACGGTATATTTTTCTTTTGAAATATAAGTGAAAAAGAAACTATTTATATGACTTGTTTTATGGTTAAACTGGTATTATTAAAAGATTAGTCAATAAAAAAGGGGCCAATGCCCCTTTCAACTATTATCAATTTTGATTATGCATTTTTATTGATGCAATTCAAATCAGTAAATGCTTCCTGCAATCTCTCTACAAAGCTTACTTCACCAAGTCTTTGCCACGCTCTTGGATCATAATACTTCTTGTTTGGCTTCTCGTCTCCTTCAGGATTACCAATCTGACCTTGCAAATAAGCATCTTTTTCATCCATGTATTTTTTCACACCGGCAGTAAATGCCCATTGCATATCTGTATCAAGATTCATTTTTATAGCACCATATCCGATGGCCTCTGCAATTTTTGATTTTTCAGAACCTGACCCACCATGAAATACGAAATTTACAGGATTTGGTCCAGTGCCAAATTTCTCTTGTATGTATGTCTGAGAGTTCTTTAGAATATCTGGAGTAAGCACTACATTTCCAGGCTTATAAACACCATGCACATTTCCGAAAGCTGCGGCAACTGTAAAATTGTCACTCACTTTTTTAAGCTCCTCATAAGCGTATGCCACTTCTTCGGGTTGGGTATAAAGTTTTGAACTATCGATGTTGGTATTGTCAACGCCATCTTCTTCACCACCGGTTACGCCAAGCTCAATTTCCAAAGTCATATCAATTTTGGCCATGCGCTCAAGGTATCTTTTGCTTGTCTCGATATTGTCTTCTAAGGACTCCTCAGAAAGATCAATCATGTGAGAACTATACAATGGCTTGCCATGTACTTTATGAAACTCTTCACCGGCATCCAATAACCCGTCAATCCAAGGAAGCAGTTTTCTTGCAGCGTGATCTGTATGTAAAATAACCGGAACGCCGTAGGCTTCTGCCATTTGATGAACGTGCATTGCACCGGAAACTCCACCTGCAATGGCGCATTTTTGACCCTCATTACTTAGGCTTTTCCCAGCATAAAATATTGCGCCGCCATTTGAAAATTGTACAATTACTGGAGAATTAGCAGCTTTTGCTGTTTCAATTACTGCATTAACAGTAGCAGAGCTGATTACATTTACTGCCGGTAAAGCGAAATTATTTTCGTTTGCATGACGAAACAATTGACTAGTTTCATCGCCAAATAGCACTCCGGATCTGAATTTTGCACTCATGATATTATCTTTTTTAAATTGGTGATACTTAAATAAATTTTGAAATACGTTTTCGAGCCGCAAAGATAATTAAATTAACCTTTTTAAACATGACAAGTGTCATCAAAATTTTAATCATAAGATCCATGTAAAACTATCGATGAATTTCTGTATAATTCTGTATCAAAAAAGCCAAACAGTAATTATAATTCAAGCAAAATAAATCGAATATCTTTTATAATATTGAGGATTGTTTTTCCTAAATAAATAATACAGATCATGAAAGGCTTTTTATTATTATTTCTTTGTGCTATTACAATTCATTGCAATGCACAAAATAGTGCCACAATTACTGAAACTACCAGGATGCTTAAAACATATCCTTATTCAGATCCAAGTCCTATTCCTATTTTATCTGACAACTCAAAGATTTATCCCTACAATAAGATAGAAAAGTACAGTCATACAAGTGTAGAACAACCCTGGAAAATTATAACCTTAGAAAATGATTATATCAAGGTTTGGGTGATGCCAGAATCGGGAGGAAAAGTTTGGGGAGCAGTAGAAAAATCTACCGGCAAAGAGTTTATTTACAGAAATGAGGTAATGAAATTTCGAGATATTGCCATGCGAGGTCCATGGACTTCAGGAGGTATTGAGTTTAATTTTGGCATCATTGGCCATAGCCCATCTACAGCCTCGAAAGTTGATTATGTTATAAAAGAAAATAATGACGGAAGTGTTAGCTGTATTGTAGGAAATTTAGATTTGACCTCAAGAACTCATTGGAGTGTTGAGATAAGGCTACCTGCTGACAAAGCATTTTTTGAAACGAATGTTCTTTGGTACAATCCAACAACATTAAATCAATCGTATTACAACTGGATGACAGGTGCTGCTGTTGCCTCCCAAGATCTTGAATTTTATTGTCCCGGAAATTATTTCATCGAACATAGTGGTGAATCAAAACAATGGCCTGTCGATAACGAGGGCAGGAAAATCTCTGTTTACAAAAACAACAATTTTGGACCGGATAAATCATACCATGTTGTGGGCGCATTAGAGAATTTTTTTGGTGGGTATTACCACAACAGCAATTTTGGTTTTGGACAGTGGTCGCCTTATGAAGAAATGCCCGGCCAAAAGCTATGGCTATGGGCGCTTTCTCGAAAAGGAGGCATTTGGGAAGATCTATTAACTGATACCGATGGGCAATATATAGAGTTTCAAGCTGGAAGATTATTAAATCAGCACTCCGGAGGAGATCACCTAAATCCGATAAGGCAGGTAGGATTTTTGCCAAATACAAGTGACAAATGGGAAGAAATTTGGTTTCCGGTCAAAGACATTGGTGGCATGGTGAGTTCGTCACGCTTTGCGGTATTGAATGCGACCAAAAAGAATGACCGTTTATCTATTGGAATTAATGCACTTCAAAACCTCAATGATACATTATACATAAAAATTGAAGGCACTATAGTTTCAAAAGAATTGCTTACCTTGAAGCCAATGGAAGTTTTCACCAAAGAATTGCCATTAAACTCCAAGCGTGATTTTGAAATAAAAATTGGAAATAAAAAACTGTTTTATACATCGAAACAAGATTCCTTGATCATCAAAAGACCTTTTGAAATTGCTGAAGATTTTAGTTTATCAAAACGCCAGCAATTGGTCCTTGATGGAGAGGATTTTATAAATTTTAGAGAATATAATAATGCGTATAAAATTTATAGTGAATTGCTTGAAATGGATGCCTCAGACAAGGTCGCATTGTTGGCAATGGCTGAGCTAAAATATCGCTTGGGGTATTATGATGAATCACTCGATTTGGCCAACATAGCACTTATGCAAAATACGTATGATGATCAGGCTAATTTTTTGGCAGGAATGTCGTATCGCAAAAAAGATGATCTGGTCAATGCATTGGAGTCCTTTGGCTGGGCTGCCAGAGGAATGGAATATAGATCGGCGGCTTTTGGGCAAATGGCCGAATTATACATTCAAAATAGTGACCCGAAAAATGCATTGAAATATGCTCAAAAATCACTATATTTTAATCGATTTAATATCACAGCAGCTCAAACTAAAATAATAGCTCAACGACTGCAAGGAATGGACTCTGGCGATATGATTCAGGAATTGCTTGAAATTGATCCATTAAACCATCTTGCAGACTACGAAGCTTACCAGTGGAATAGGAGTGAGAAAAGTAAAAATCACTTCATCGGAAAGATAACGAATGAATTTTCTGAAGAGACATATTTGGAGTTAGCGCTTTTTTATCATGGACTTGGACTGAATGAATACGCCAAGGAATTATTAACTATTGGCCCATCATGTGTCAAAAATAATCTTTGGTTGGCTTATCTGAACCATAATAACGACCCTGATTTGAGCAAAGGTTTATTATCAAAGACGATCTCCAATACACCAGATTATGTATTTCCTTATCGCTTGGAAAGCTTGAAAATGTTGGAGTGGGTAAAAAGCCAAGATTCTTCCTGGGTAATTGACTATCTTTTGGCTATAAACTATGCTGGCGTTGGGCGGGAGGAAGAAGCCCTTAATTTGCTGGTATCGCTAAAAGATCAACCTGAATCCTGGGTATTTTATATGACAAGGGCTAAAATGCTGGCAAAGACCAACAAGAGCCAGCAAATAAAAGATTTGACGAAAGCCAATGAATTAGCTCCTGAAAGCTGGAGAACGTGGAATGAGTTGATTCTTTATTATTTGGCAAACAGTGAATATGTAATAGCTGAAGATCTTGCTAAGGTAGCCTCTAAAAAGTTCTCCGATAATTATACACTTAGTTTTCTCTATGCTAAATCTCTTATAAAAACAGGAAGTTATCAGCAATGCGTCAAAATAATGGAGGATATTGACATTCTTCCTTTTGAGGGTGCTAATGAAAGTCGCAGAGTATATGAAGAAGCACATTTACGATTGGCGATGGAATATATCGATAAAAAGAAATATAAGACATCTGTAAAGATACTTGAAGAATCTATCGAGTGGCCTGAAAATATTGGTGTTGGAAAACCTTTCGATCCCGAACAAAGAAAGGCGGAATACCTTTTGGCATATTGCTATGAAAAATTGGGTAATAACTCATTGAAAAATCAGCGTCTGGATAATATTGTTGATTATACGACTAAAATGATTAGCCGCTCTCAGGCCGATCATATCCTTGGTTTGATGGCTTTGAAATATAATGGGAAAGAAGTTGATGCAAATGACTTACTGGCTAAAATCAATAATGATAAATCTTTTGACAAGGATGTGAAACTTTGGATAAATGATCAATTCAATGGTTCTGCAAACAAATCTTCTAAACCGAAATATGAGCTTTTGGAAAAAATTATGAGTTATAAATAAAACTGTTCATACTCCAAATAATAATTAATCCATGGGAAACCGTGTTATAAATTCGGTTTCCCAATTTCAACTCCTTTTCGATAGCACCTTATTTTCGTAGTCGATTATCTCAATAATATAATCCTCTGCTACCGGCACTTCATGTTTCATACAGTAGTAGTCCCATACTGCACCAAATGGTTTTGTTTTCAATTCTTCTAACAATGCAAGTCGCTCAAACCACCTTCCGCTTTCCTCCAGAGTTCTCAGTTTATTTGACGGTTCCAGTAAAGCAAAAAGAATACTTTTGAGTGCCGAGCGCGTACCGGAAACATATGCTCCAATTCGATTGATACTCGCATCGAAAAAATCCAGACCGATATTTGTTTTTCCAAAAGCATCCATCCGATTCAATTCCTGGGCTATCAGGATAGTTTCATCGTTCATGGTAATTACATGATCGCTATCCCACCTCACACCTCTTGTCAAGTGCAAAAGCAACTCATCGACGTATTGAAATACTGCACTAATCTTATCTCCTATAACCTCCGTTGGATGAAAATGCCCTGCATCAATGCAAAGTAGTATTTCTCTGGTGATCGCATAACCCAGGTAAAACTCATGAGAACCAACCACAAACGACTCACTGCCGATGCCAAAAAGTTTGCTTTCCACTGCATCTTTCATTTCTATTTTTGGATATTTTTTTGTCAACGCCTCGTCTAACGATGCTTTGAGTAATTCTCTATACCCAAATCTATCAATGGGCGTATCTTTCATGCCATCCGGTATCCAGATATTATGGATACAGGTATTGCCTTGCTCCGCTCCAAAAAATGAACTGATTTCGCGGCATCTTTTCACATGCTCAATCCAAAATTCTCTATCTCCTTCATTTTTACTGGAAAGCGTAAAGCCATCATTGGCCCTTGGGTGTGAAAAGAGTGTAGAATTAAAATCTATATCAATCTGATTTTGTTTGCTCCAATCTGCCCAACCTCTAAAATGGTCTAGTTCTATCTCATCACGATCGACATTTTTACCGTCAAATTCACCATATATTGTATGAAGATTCAGGCGATGTTTTCCAGGCAACAAACTATATACTTTCTCCAGATCCGATCTCATCTCCTGGATATTTGAAGCCTTTCCGGGGTAATTTCCTGTAACAGCCATACCTCCCCCCAAGCTCCCTGAACTATTCTCAAAACCCATGACATCATCGGCTTGCCAGCAGTGTACTGACAAATTAATGTTTTCCAATTTTTGAAGCGAATTTTCTACATTTACGCCAATAGATTCATATTGCTGCTTAGCTATTTCAAAAGCTTTAAAAACCAATTCTTCTTTTTTCATGTGTTTATTTTTTCAAATTTTATCATTTGCCAAAGCGATTGAGTATAGAGCATTGGTGATGATATACATTAATTGCCCTTCCTTCCATGTGGCTAGAAAAGTAACTATGGAGAATAATCCCCAATACAACATTCATAAAATCATTATATGTCAATTGTCATCTAATATAATTTATCTTTTATGATATCTAATATCAAAAGTATTCATAGACTATTTATAATAAAATGGTAATATTGATTAATTGTATGTCTTTTATGACACAGAATGAAAAAGGACTACTATAAATATTTAACTGCAAGTGATGCCGATAAAGAGTGGGGTATCTACCTCAGCGTTGCAGGTTTTACCAAAAACCCACCAAATGCGCCATATCCACTTTTTCAACATCCAACGGGTTATCATTTTTCATGGGAAAACGGCAGGACCTTAGATGAATTTCAGATATCATATATTACTAAAGGGAAAGGTGTACTTGAAATTTTGGAAAAAACATATGTAATAAAACCAGGAATGGCATTTATAATATTTCCTGGTCAATGGCACAGATACAAACCAGATTCTACTACCGGCTGGAACGAATACTATGTTGGGTTTCAGGGGAGTTATGCTTCAAATATTTGCAAGCAGACAGTTATCAAGTCCAATAAAAATGTATTTGATATCGGCCAGAATACTACTTTACTGAGTAGTTTTGATGATATTCTTTCAAAAATGAAAAGTGAGCATTCTGGATATCAGCAGCAAGCCGCAGGAAAAATTGTATGCATACTAAGTGAGATACTAGCTACGGTAAAAAATCAGAGATTTTCTGGAAAAAATACAGAAAAGCTTATCAAGCTTGCTCAATCAGAAATCAGAGAGCGCCTTGGTCAATCAATTAATTTTGAATCATTTTCGGAGATGCATCAAGTTAGTTATTCGTATTTCAGAAGAATGTTTAAAATTTATACAGGTTTGTCTCCAGCTCAATATCATCTTCAACTTAGGCTTCAAAAAGCCCGTGACTTACTGGATTCTTCGGACCAAAGCATTAAAAACATTTCCGCTAACCTTGGGTTTGAATCTCAATTTCACTTTTCCAAAATATTCAAAAAGAAATTTGGCATCGCTCCATCCCATTTTAGAAATTCAGGTTATGATTGAATAAATAGCAAAAGTATGCGACAGAATTATTATGCTACCGAAGCTTTGTAATGCCGGGTACAGCAACCGGACTTCTCACCAAATCGCCAAACTCCATCTTATCAGGACTTAAATTGAGTTGGGATTCGTTCAATGCCCAATCCCATTCAACAACTTGTCCGGTATATGAGCTCATTCTACCCATTATAGCTGTCATGGTGCTTTCAGCAACTTGTTGACCATCATTTATCGCCTTTCCTTCACGAATACTTTCAATCATCTCTTTATATTGTAAGACTGATGGGTTAGGCGATTTTCCTTCAAATGCATAAGGGTTTTTCCCTTTAATTATCCCTTTGCTGAAATCTAAAATAGCAGATCCTTTTGTACCGGAAACCTGTTGATTATTGCGACCACTATAGTGGTCAATTTGAGCGCCCATGTATTCAACTTTTACATCATTTGGATATTCATATTCTACAGCAATATGATCGTAAATATTTCCATATTCATAACCTGTCCGTGCCTGACGGCCTCCCATGCCAATGCATTTTACAGGATGGGCATTCATGATCCAGTTCATTATATCAAGATTATGCACATGCATTTCTACTACAAAATCTCCCGACAGCCAGGTCCATAAAAGCCATCTTCTGATTTGATATTCCATTTCTGACCATTCCGATTTTTTCACTTTCTCACTACTGCGCCAATTTCGCATGGCACCCCCAGATCGAAAAACCTGTCCTCCGGTTATATCTCCAATTGCCCCATCATGAATTCTCTTTATCGTTTCTAAATTTGATTTCAACCTTCTCATTTGTGTACCTGCAACCAATGTAAGGCCCTTCTGCTTTGCAATCTGCGAGCTCTCTATGATTGACCGAACACCAACCGGATCAACTGCTACTGGTTTTTCAACAAATACATGCTTACCTGCTTGTACAGCAGCTTTCAAATGGATAGGTCTGAAATTTGGAGGTGTTGTTAAAATTACCATATCTACCCCGCTGTCAATTACTTTTTGATAAGCATCGAATCCAACAAAAGTAGTTTCCGGCGTTACTTTGTAAATGTCATTTACAGGCAAATTTCGCTTTTCAAGATTTTTCTTAATGCTATCAGGTGCTTCATCCAAATGATCTTGAAAAAGGTCTCCCATGGCAACAAGTTCAATACCTTTGGAGGAAGACGCACAATCAATAATCCCCGCTCCGGCACCTCTTCCTCCGCAACCAATCAGGCCCACACGAATGGTGTCTGATCCTTGTGCAAATACAAATTGGTTTCCTGCCAAAATAGCTGTTGCACCTACTTGGGCAGATTTTTTAATAAAACCTCTCCTAGTAACTTTATCGATCTTTGTATTGTCAATATCCTCCATAAAAATCTGGTTTTAAAATAAAAACTAATTTTTTCTAAACTTATCATAGTATAGGAATTTTTTATGATATAATCAACATAACTGGCTATTGGTATACAGTCTATTCTTATCCTTTGCTGATGCCACAAATACGTGCATTGATAGGCTTTAACATCTGGTACGATATATTCCTCTAAAACACAATCTACTCTTTGCCTTGACTTTTTAATGTTTGCTGCATACATTAGCCTTGACTTTTTAACGTTTGATATAAATTTTAGCCTTTATTTTTTAACGTTTGTTGTGGTTTTTAGCCTTGATTTTTTAACGTTTAATGTATATTTTTGCTTTGATATTTTAATTTTATTCCAATGAAAAGACTTGTATTAGACTCGATGTTAGTCTGGAAAGCATCAAAAAGCCATAAAGTTCTTTTATTGAGAGGAGCCCGGCAAGTTGGCAAAACCTATATTGCCAGAGAGTTAGGAAAAACATTCAAATCATTTGTAGAGGTCAACTTCGAGAAAGATACAGATGTTAAACAGTTTTTTGAACAGAACTTTGATCCTGATAGAATTTGCACCAGCTTATCTGCTTATTATGGCATTCCAATTATCGATGGTGAAACCTTACTTTTCTTTGATGAAATACAGAGCTGTCCCAAAGCAATACAAGCTCTGCGTTTTTTTTATGAGGCAAGACCCGGCTTACACGTAATTGCGGCAGGTTCGCTATTGGAATTTGCTTTGGCTGATTTGCCCTCCTGGGGAGTAGGGAGAATAAGATCCCTGTTTATGCATCCAATGTCGTTTGATGAATTTTTGCTGGCAAATGGCAGGGAATCTTTAATCGAGCAAAAGAAGAATGCCTCACCAAAGCGTCCATTAGATCTGCCATTTCACAATATGCTTACCGATTATCTTAAAAAATTCCTGATAATAGGAGGAATGCCTGAAGCTGTAAATTTTTTTACTAAAAACCAATCTGATATAACTGCCGTACAGAATGCGTTATCAGATATTACGCTATCCTACTACGATGATTTTGCGAAGTACAAAAATCGTTCACCTTTATTGCGCCTTCGTGAAGTGCTTGGGTCTGTCGTAAACCAAGCCGGAGGTAAATATATCTATTCCAAGGCAGGGACATTATCGAATCCATCACAGGCGAAAGAAGCTCTTGATTTGCTCGAAATGGCAGGGCTGGTACATAAGGTATATCATTCGTCAGGGCAGGGTGTTCCATTAGGAGCAGAAATCAATTATAAGAAATTTAAAGCACTTTTGCTTGACACAGGGATATTCCAGCAAAACGCAGGATTGAGGCTATCTGATTATCTCCTTGCACAAAATATCGACATGCTAAATAAAGGAAATATTGCAGAAACATTCGCCGGACTTGAAATGATAAAATATGCAGATTTTCATGAAAAGAAACAACTGTATTATTGGCATCGGGAAAAGAGAGGTAGCCATGCCGAAATCGACTATTTGATAGCGCAAGGCGGTGATGTAGTACCTGTTGAGGTAAAATCAGGGGGCAGTGGCAAAATGCAAAGCATGCATCTTTTTCTAAAAGAGCGAAACGCGTCCAAAGGCATTAGAATATCTCTCGAAAACTTCTCAGCTTATGACAATATTGAGGTAGTACCCTTATATGCAATTTCAAACTTATATGATTGAAAACAATTTAAAAAAGTGACAAGTATCGAAACGAACCATATCCCTTGTTGAAGCATTGTTGAAACATTCCCCGATAAATCACCTCAATGTAATGTGCCTGTATAAAGAGGAAAGCCTGTTTATTTATATTTAAACAGGCTTTTTCCCTCTTTCGAGGTCTCGGGCGGATTCGAACCGCCGTGAAAGGTTTTGCAGACCTCCGCCTAGCCGCTCGGCCACGAGACCTTTTTCATTAAGGTCTGCAAAAGTACAAAGATTGTCTTGCGAAGCAAATAATAAATTTCATTATTCAATATTTTATCAGCGAAAATCCGGTTTTACCGCAGAATTGAAATAAAATTAATCGGATCTGTTCGAGGAAGAAATATAGGGCACTAATGATTTTAAAAAATCAAATAATTCCTCAGCTTTTCCTTCTGCTGCTTGAAACTCACTTATATGCGTAATACCCATAACTTTGTAGTTCAATTTTTATTAATTTTCAATTTCCTGTTTTCTTCTCTACCAAATCCTGTCACCCGAAGATAGTCTTTGGACACCTCAACCAAGGCATATGAATTTTCTTTTGTATCAACCATTCCCTTGAACGTCAAAAAATGAATATTTTCTTTTATACCATAATTCCCAGCATGATTGTGCCCGTTCATGTAGGCTTTGACACATGAATATTCCTTAATAATCTCGATGATTTCAGAAGCATTCCAAAGGTTATGTACATTTTTCGGATATATTGGAAAATGACAAAACATCACAACGCTTTCTCCATTTTGTTCAGCACTATTGAGAACTGATTTGAGCCAAATTATCTGGTCAGGCCCAGTAGCTCCGTTCCATTTTGGAGATGAAATCTGATGCTCTTCGTAATAATTTGATGCAGCATTGTATGGCTCACTATTTTTTGGATAGGCATGAAAACTTATATCATTTCCATCAAGTACAATAAACCTCCAGTCATTCAATTCAAAATCGTAATATTTTTTAGATAGACCCATTTTTGCCGGCACGTCTTTCTTCAAGTTATCAGAAACCGAAAAATCATGATTTCCAAGGACATGGTATTTAGGCATCTTTAATTGATTGTAAATTGGCCCTACAACATCAAAGCTTTCAAAATCACGATCAATAAAATCTCCAAGATGTACTACAAAACCCGGGTTCAAACCATTAAAATGGTCAACACATTTACTTAACTTTTGAGGAGACAACGAATATTTTCTTTCGCCCACACCAACAACATTGCAATACTGACAGTCGGCAATGACACCAAAAGAAAAATCCGTTTTAACTTGATCATTTTCCTGAGCAAAACAATTTATTGCTAATATCAAACTAATAGCAGCTGAGCAGAACAATTTATAAATGCTTAATATTCTCATTGATACATTATTGATAATTTGATTTCTATTTGGTCATTATGCCACCATCCACCGTGATCGAAGTTCCTGTGATAAACGAAGAATCATCAGAAGCGAGAAACAATGCTGCTTTTGCCACATCTTCCGGAGTACCAAGTTTTTTTAATACCGTTGCCCTAGCTGCACCATCGATTGCCTTTCGTGGATTTGGAAATGCCTTAGCAGAATCCCAAAGTAGCGGAGTATCAATAGGCCCGGGGCAAATCAGGTTGGCGCGAATTTCTGGTCCATATTCCAAGGCAATTTGTTTAATCAATGGCACCAATGCTCCTTTGGAGGCATTGTATGCTGGATGCTTGGGGAAACTTTTAAATGCCGCAATCGATCCATTTACGATCACATTTCCCTTTCCTCTTTTCAGCATCTCAGGGATGGCAAGTCGAAGCAGGTAAAAAATGCTATTCAAGTTCGTATTAATGGTTTGATGCCAGGTGTCTATTGAAACTTCTGTAATAGAGCCTATCCCCAAATATCCAGCATTTGCGACAACAATATCCAATGCGCCATAGGCTTTAATCGTTTCATGGAAGAGTAAGGCATTTCCCTCTTCAGTAGAAATATCACTTTGAACGAATGTAGCCTGGCCGTCATTTTCTATAATGCTACTTACAATCTGGTTTCCTCGTTCTTCATTCCGGCCATTGACTATAACTTTTGCCCCCTCAGCGGCAAATAGTTTTGCAATCGCAGCACCCATACCGCTGGTAGCTCCGGTTACGATAGCGATTTTATTTTGAAGTTTTTTGCTCATTTTTTTATTTTTAATTGATCAAGAAGGAATTTCTCTTTATCAGATATTAACAATTGTTGCTCTTTAAAATAGTTCAAACCAAGTTGAAACCGCTGCTCAATTTTATCATTGTACAAATTCCCCAGGCTACCCTCATGCGTGTAGTTCAGTTTTGAAGGGATATCAAATACACCGTTTTCAATTCTGCGACCAAAACTTACCTTAATAATCTGCAAATCTCAATGATACCCCGCTGGGAGGTTTGCGGTAATCAAGGCAATTTCATTTGGCAAGGTTATAAATTAAAGGGCATTTTTTACTTATTGCAGATCATTTAAGACAACAATCAATGCTTGCTCAGATATTTTGTGTTCCTTGTGACTGCTGTCAAGGAAAATATCATAATCACTATTGCCTACTTCTTTGATCCTGTTTTTCAATATCTTTTCATAGGTGCGATGTTTGATACCCCCAAAACAACACGCATCATATTGATTAAGTATTTGGAATTGCTTTCGTCCCTCGCCATTGGAGCCCATCATATAAAGTTCCAGAAAATTTGCGATACGATAAAGTTCCGGCAAACTTTGCTCATAGTCACCCCAGTCGCGATAGCATTCCGACCGGAGGTAAGTTGGCAATGAACCTGCTGTTGGATAGCTGTGTTTGATCCTGATGTCGATGGCTCCACATAACGTTGTTGTCCAGCCGCCGCCCGAAAGTCCAATCATATGCACAGCATCGTAATTGAATTTATTGGCATAATTTATACTTGCAATAATCGGTTCCATAAAATATTTAATGGCGTTATTTGGAAGTAATGCTAAGTGGTCATGCGTGGTAAGTTTGATTTTTCCAAATCTTGGAAGATTAACAATTGGTTGATTATTCATTCCTACCAAAGGCATTGAAAAAGCCATAACACTATACCCATTTTTGAGAAAGAACTTGATGGTCTCAATACCGATAATAAAATCCCCTCCGTGACCCTGCTGATAAATCATCAGTGTATTATTGCTTTCTTTTGGGATGAAGTGATAAGCGATTGATTTTAAACCATAATCCATGCTAACACTAAGTTTATCAATCCTTTCCAAATTATGCTGATAAAGGGAATCGTATCGTTGATCCTTAATACTATTTTCAATAGCAGGAATTTTTTTATCCGGAAAGTCTTCTTTTCCCCATATAAAATTTATTAGTTGAATTCTTTTTTCAATGATATCATTTTCATTATTAATTTGAATTAACGCTTCGATGTCTGTTTCAAAATACACTGGTCTTATATCATCAAAAAATGGCCCTTCCTGTGACCAATCCGATGTATCCGATTTCAGACTCAACAACTCAGATTCATTTTGTTGTTCAGTTATTTGATCTGATTTTTCTTTTTCCTGACAAGCAAATACTATCAAAAAGATTGCTATGTATTCTAAAAAAAAACTTTTTCTCATACCTATAATTTTAAAACTATTTAACTTAATGCAATTTTCAGAATCAAATATATATGTAAATCTTTAATTTTCGATTACTTTTTAAATTTCTGACAGGACCAATTGAATCAGCTATCCTCTAACCAAGAAGGGATTTCTCTTTATCAGATATTAATAATTGTTGCTCTTTGAAATACTTTGAACCAAGCCGAAACCGCTGCTCTATTTCATCATTGCATAGATTTCCCAGGCTGCCTTCATGGGTGTGGTTCAGTTTTGAGGGAATTTCAAATTCACCATTTTCAATTCTGCGGCCCACTTCTACATAAGCATCTCTGAATGGCATTCCCTCCAACACCAGTTGGTTAACCAACTCCACGCTGAACATAAATTTGTACTTTTCATCTTTTACAATCTCCTCCTTTATATTGATTTTTTCTAGCATAAAGCGGGTCATGTACAAGCATTCCTTCATGTTGGTAAAAGCAGGCATAAAGCTCTCCTTGATCATTTGCAGGTCGCGGTGATATCCCGATGGGAGGTTCGTGGTGATCATGGCAATTTCATTTGGC
>CAZDRA010000069.1:0-23998 GCA_964507705.1 uncultured Roseivirgaceae bacterium
CGACTAGTTTTTTCCATGAAGATTCTTTTTCCTGCCAACCATATTGATTTACCAACCTGTCTAAAGATTCAAGATTTGTATCACATGCAACACGCAAGACATGATAATTTTATTAAAATTTAAGAAATAATAAATGAAAATTATGAAATATTTAGACAAAAAGAATAGAAGCAAATTTTTGTGTTGACGCAAAAATTGTTTCAGTTAAGTTTCAAGATAGTGCAGCCGTTGTGCAACGGGTAAGTGATAATCAGTAATTGTTCCTGAAGAGGCAGGCACAGGCCCACTCACCATCACCATTGGCAAATGTATTAACATCAGAAGTTTTTACTCTTACAAGGTTTAATGCCCCGAGGCTTGCCTCGTTTTACTATCTTGTGACTCGATGTCACAAGATAGTAAGTATATCACATTAATGTGAAGAACCAAGGAGTTGAGAAAGAATATAAAAAATTGAAAGTTAATCATCAGATTGAATTATTTTAGTAAACAATGCCTCTGGGCTTGCCCCGAGATTGCTTACTCATCTTGAGAAGAAAGCGGTCCTTCGTTAATCCAGATGTTCAACAATGGCGCTTGCCATGTATATGGTTTGCCCAGTATGTCGTAGTCGCCATCACCGTCCAGATCGGCAATCCTGCCTTCGTGTACCCCATATCCTTCCACTAATACCATTTCCTTGAAATGGCCTTGTCCATCACCCAGCAGAATACGTACTCTTGCATCCGGATTACCTTCTCCAAATCGCATTTCAGCGATAAAAATATCCAGTTTACCATCGTTATTAAAGTCAAGTACGTCAATCGTGTGTCCATTATCCATCTCTTTTATCAACTGTGTCCTTGCCCAAGTACCTGCTTGCTTGCTTCCATCCTGTCCATGCCATTCATACAGGTTTAATGGACCAATTCCATCTCCTACTACCAGTAAAACTTCCGGACGACCTCCTTCAATAAACTGTCCTGTAGCACTACGACTAAAAGTATAGCTTGCATCGATGATGTTTTCAATAAACTTTCCTTGATAATATTTAAACCATCTACCTCCGCCAATAATATCTTCCACACCATCACCATCCATATCAATTTTAGCCAAACCCTCGTGTTCATTTACAGATTGCCAGCCTGGATAGCCATTAATTCCCACCAATGGCTCCATTTCACTATCATTGGAGTATTGATAAATGGTTTGAATCTGCCATTCTTCCACTTCTTTAGGGTTGACAGGAATTTCAGCTAACATAAGTGCTGCACTGCGCTGATTCCAGAATACCAATTCCTGCTGCCCATCACCGTCAAAATCGCCAAACATCTGATCATGATGCTTGTTCTTACCGGACTTTTTAATTGTATATCGCTTCCAGGGAATTACCGGATCAAAATTTGGATAGGGGTTTTCCCACCACCATATTTCATTACTTTTGCTATCTCCACCAAAAACGATGTCTTCATCACCATCTCCATCAATATCATAGGAGGTTGATCCCGCTTCAATGAACACTAATTCTTTATCTACGATATATCTTTTCCATTCACCTTTTGTATGACGATACATGGTAACTGCCGGGGCAGCAGTTCTTTCTGTGATAAAGAATTCCATTGCGCCGTCTTTGTCAACATCCATGATCAGAGTAGCAGTCTGTTGATTACCACTGTTGGGTACTTCTATATCCCCATTTGCAGACGAGACTAATCTCCATTTTCGTGACTCTTTGCTTATCTCATCATTCCTCCACAGATGGACAAACTTGTACTCATCCCAGCCGATACTTATAATATCCAGGTCACCATCTCCATCCATATCTTCCACCTGGGTACCAAGATGACTTTCCTTTCCCATATCCAAAATCTTCTTAGTAAAGTTGCCCTTTCCATCGTTTTTCCATAGCTGAAGCTCCGGGCCTGGTCCTTTATGTTCGCTTGTTATAATGTCCATATCACCATCTACATCCATATCTTTCACATCCAGATTATTGATGGAATATTGTGTAACGACTCTATTTCTGTTCCATTCTCCTGTTCTGTCATCCGGTTGTTCGTACCAAAATATATTACCATCTGGCTCTATTCCAGGATAACGCTCTTCAGTAATAATTATATCTGCTTTACGATCACCATTCAAATCGGCAACGGCAAATCGATCAGCCGAATGATTAGTGCTACCTATCTCATAATTTTTCCAGCTTCCGGAACCATCTCCAGGATTTTCAAACCATACTACAATCAATGGTTCATGACCTCCTTTCGGTTTTCTTCCTGCGGCAATATCGATATCTCCATCTCCATCTATATCTCCCAAACCAATGCCTTCATCGGAAGTATTATCGGCTACGAGTGTGATCTTCCAATCTTTTTTTTCTGGTTTGCCAGGGATCTCAAAACAGTAGATGTTGCCATTTCCGGCAATTACAAACTCCTCTTTACCTCCGGAAAGAATCTGTCCTCTGGCGAAACCCTGGCTGTTGGTATGTGAAGTGGCAGGGATTTCACCAATCTTAATTGATTTCCAGGATGTCCCTTCTTTGTTTGTGGCTTCAAACCAATATACATTTGGTAAGGCCTGAGCGATCACGTCGCCATATTCATCTCCATCAATATCCATGACCAGAATACCATCTACATTCATTCCCAGATCTATCTTGGACCAATCCGCATTCATATCTCCACCGGGATTCAGATAAATCCATCGTCCTGTAAGCACATCTTTAAGCCCATCTCCATTGAGATCACCCATGTCCAACCCAAAATATCTAAGCCATTTTGGAGAATTTGGGGTATCATAATCGCCCCATTTGCTTTTATTATTATCGATTTCTTTGTACGTCCAAGATGAAACCGGTGATTGTGCTTGTGATACATTTATTGTTAAATAAATTGTAAGACTAAAACAAAATGCAAAAAAAGGATTCAATTTTTTCATATCATTTACTGTTTAATTTTGAATAATTACTTGTACAATTAATTTAAAATTTTGCTAATCTAAACTCTATATAGATTGTTCAACAACATAGATTTATTTATAATATACCCTTAACCCAATAGCCATAGCAACAAATGATGAATATCAAATTAATTGCTTCTGAACTCATGAATCCGGTATCTTAATCCATTCAAGGCGTGAAGCAGATTGCAGTACGGCATCAAGTACCTGTTGACATCGAAATCCATCATAGAAATCAGCTTTTACAGATTCTCCCTTCTCAATGGCAAGTAGTAGTTCCCCAATCTCATGAATGATTGTATGTTCCCATCCAATGATATGACCAGGGGGCCACCACATATTTATAAATGGATGATTGCTCTCTGTAACTAAAATTTTTCTAAAACCTTGAATTTCAGAACTATCGTTTCGAGAAAAATATTCCAGCTCATTCAGATTTTCCAGATTAAATATAATTGCGCCTTCGCTGCCAAATATTTCAAGTCGCAGATAATTTTTTCTACCTGTAGCAAATCTTGTCGCAGTAAAATTTCCTAAAGCTCCATTATTGAACTTAGCAAGAAATACCATTGCATCATCGGCAGTAACATTTGCAGTACCACTGCCATCACTTTTTTGTCGTTCCTTGATAAATATATTTTCCATAGCAGTTACGGTATCTATTTCCCCAACAAGAAATCTTGCCAAATCAACTGTATGCGCATTCATATCTCCATGGGCACCAGACCCTCCGGCCTTCAAATCATGTCTCCACACAAAGGGAAATTTCGGATCAACTAACCAATCCTGATAATAAACCGCATTGAAATGATGTATTTTGCCTATTTTACCATTATCAATTAATTTTTTAGCCAAAGCGATAGCAGGAACTCTTCTGTAATTAAAAGCTGTCATATGCCTGACGTCTGCCTTTTCAGCAGCATCCAGCATTTCTTTAGCTTCATCTGTATTCATGCAAAGAGGTTTTTCGCAAATTACATGCTTGCCATTCTTAGTCGCAGCGATAGCAATTTCTTTGTGATACAAATTGGGGGTACAAATGTCGATAAGGTCAATATCATCTCTTTCGACTAGTTTTTTCCATGAAGATTCTTTTTCCTGCCAACCATATTGATTTACCAATCTATCTAAAGATTCAGGATTTGTATCACATGCAACACGCATTACAGGTTTTGCGGGTAAATCAAAATAATGCGAAACATTTGCGTAAGCATTACTATGTGCTTTGCCCATGAATGATGCACCAATAATTCCAACATTAATTTCCCTTTTCATATTATCTTCTTTTTACTATATCCTTATATTTTTTCCAAACACACAGTTGTCGAATAAATTTCTCTAATCTTCAATTATCAAAATCACCTATACCCAAAATTCTTCGGTTTATTTCGGTATTCGTTTTATTGCCGACAAAGTCATCAAATGCGATATCGGTGGTTTCCATAATATGATTTTTTATAAAAGGAGCTCCTTCCCGCGCACCCTGCTCTGGACTTTTTATACAACATTCCCATTCCAGTACTGCCCAACCATCATACCCCTTTTCTGCCAGTAATGTGAATATCCGTTTAAAATCGACTTGCCCATCTCCAATTGACCTAAATCTACCGGCTCTGTTCTGCCAGGATTCGTAACCACCATAAACGCCGGTGCGTCCATTCGGATTGAGTTCTGCATCCTTAACATGAAAAGCGGAAATTCTTTCACCATATAATTCAATGAAATGACAATAATCTAGTTGCTGCAACAGAAAATGACTCGGATCGTAATTGATACTAACCGCAGGATGTTCATTCGAGATATCAAGAAATCTTTCAAAGGTTGCTCCATCAAATAAGTCTGAACCCGGATGGAGCTCATAAGCGATCTTGATTCCATATTCATTGGCAAAATCGAGTATAGGTTTCCAGCGTTTATAAAGTTCCTTAAATGACTCATCGATCAATCCGTCAGGTCGTTGTGGCCAAGGATAAACCATATGCCATGCAAACCCACCTGAGAGAACAGGTATGGAAGACAATTCCATATTTGCAGAAGCTAATACTGATTTTTTGAGTTGGTCTGTTGACCATTCGACAATTTCTGCATCATTTAAATTTTCTGGGTAAAAAGCCGAAAAAGCAGTCTTGTAACTGTTGTTCATAGCCAGTACCTGCCCTTGTAAATGTGACGCGAGTTCTGTCGGTTCGAGACCAATATCCTTAAGGTTCTCAATTAAACCTGAACAATAATCGCTTGACTCCGCTGCTATTTTGAGGTCAAATACCTGCCTATCCCAAGTAGGAATCTGGACGCCCTTGTATCCAAGTGATGCAATCCATTTACTTATATCCAAAAGATTATTATATGGTGCCTCGTCTCTTAAAAATTGTGCAAGAAATATTCCCGGGCCTTTTATCTTTTTCATGTATATAAGTCTTACAGAAGAAAAATCATGATTGTTTTTACCTTAGTTAATATCAGCAACTGCTATTTCGATTTTATTCTTTTCCATAAATTGGTCAACATCCTCGTACAGAGGCACACCGGTTGTACAGCCCAAAGCGGTTGCTCCAAGAGCACCGACTGCACTGCCAAATTTCAGCATGGGTATAATTTCCCATCCTCGACGAAGTGCGGCAATGAGTCCGGCAGTAAAGCAATCCCCACAGCCCGAAGGATCAATAGTAGTTACTTGAAAAGTCCCCATATTTATATGAGACTTTCCATCACTGGCATATAGGCCCTCAATACCCTTTGTGATTATCACATTTTTTACTCCGGCTGCGTGTAGCTGTTTTGCTTGTTGAGGTATGTCTTCTTTATCAGTGATTGAGTGAGCTTCATCTTTATTTGGCAAAAAGATATCTACATATTTGAGTAAAGGCAGGACCCTTTTTGGGTCAACATTGCTATTTTGAACAATACAGACATTAAAAACTACTTTATTATTTTTCCTTTTAGCTTCTTTTAAAAAATCTGCCAGTAGTTCATCGTTCCATGCCGGTAGTTTTAAATATCCTCCTACCAACACCACGCCATTCTCGGGAATTAAATCAAATGATAAATGCTCACCGGTAAAGGATGCTCCAACACCCAAATTCATAATATAGCGTCGGTCTTCTCCCCCTACATTCAAAATTATTGTTGAGGCTGATAGTCCATTGGCTTCTTTTTTTACGCCACGTACATCCAGACCTAATTCTTTTAATTGTTGAAGTAACAGATCACCAAGAGCATCATCTCCCACGCTTCCACCAATTGTTACCTGATCACCCATCCGGCATAAAGCCACAGCGGTATTTAATGAATTCCCACCGGGCATCACCAATATATTATCTGTAACAATAGGTTCGCCGGGTAATGGAATATTAGCAATAGGACTCGTGAAAATATCAGCTACAAGGTCACCAATACACAGTACAGGTTTCACTTTATTTGCCATTTTATCATTCTTTTGGATTTCAGATAGAATACTATGATCTACCGTACTTGTCATTGTATCTTACCTTATCTTCATCTTGAACATCACCGTAAGTTACTTCGAACATCCTAAGTTGTTGATCACTCTTATTACTTAACCGGTGCTTTGTTTTTCTTGGGATAAAAAATTCATCTCCAGCCTTGGCCTGAAAAACTTCTTCACCAACCTGAACTTCTCCACCATCCGTTAGCATGGTCCAGAGTTCGTCAAAATTCTCATGAGATTGAAGGCTTCCTTCTTCTCCTGCATTCATTTCTACAATCCAAACCGTGCAAGGTTCGTTTCTCGCGTATTCAAGATACCGTCCCCATGGACGATTAATAATTTTAGGGCTTCTTTTCATTGTCTTATTTCTATTATAATTTTATATCAATTTTAATTCGACTTCATTTAGCGATTTAAATGAAAATCCTTATTGAGCAACCTTCTGCCAATCTTTTTCGAATTGAGCAAGCCCTTCGGTAGTAAGCGAATGCTTATACATTTGAAAAAGTAATGACTCGGGAATAGTAATAATATCTGCTCCTGCGCGCAAGCATGACAGCGCATGATTTTGAGTTTTTAAGCTTGCCGCCAAGACCTCCGATTTGAAATTAAAGTTGTTTTTAATGATCACAGAATCTTCGATCAGTATGTCGCTTTCATTTGCTATGGCATCTAATCTTGACAAAACAATGCTGACAAATGTAGCTCCTGCTTTCATGGCAAGTGCGCATTGAGTAGAAGAGAAAATCATGGTAACATTAGTCTTGATCCCTTTTTCTTCTAATACAGGAACAGCTTTTAAACCTTCTACGTTCATTGGGATTTTAATGACAATGTTATCGGCAATTTTGGCGATATCCTCTGCTGCATGAACGAGCTGTTCTGCATTACTTCCCATAGCTTCAGCACTTACAGGTCCCGGAACTATTGAGCAAATTTCTTTTATTACTTCTTTAAATGGCCTGCCAGAATTGGCAATATGCGTTGGATTAGTAGTAACACCATCAACCATTCCGGTATCATATGCCCTTCTAATAGCTTCTACATCACCAGTATCCATGAATATTTTCATCGTTTTTTTATTTAAGTTGTAAGTTTTATTATTTCCTTTATTGTAACTATTTCATTTGGGAGATCACCTAATTCAGGAACAATCATATCTGAACCAGAAAAATCATCCTGATCTGTATATCCATTTGTTGTAATCAGGCAATGCATTCCTGCAGATTGAGCAGCTAAAAAGCCATTTCGACTGTCCTCGATAACTACACAATCCCTGGGGTTTAGAGATAATTTTTGAAGTGCTAAATTGTAAATCTCAGGATCAGGTTTCTTTCTGGAAACTACATCTCCTGCAAGTATAGCGTTGAAGTGTTTTCGCCTTTCCGGACCTAATAGTTTTTCGACAATTAAGGTTACGGCCTTTTCATTTGATGTTGAACAAACTGCTAATTGTATTCCTTCAGCAATTGCTTCATCCACTATTCTGGCAATACCGGGTCTCAAGGATAGTTCGCCCGATTCGATAATATCCATAAAGAGCTGGGTTTTCAACTTGTGCATATCTTGTATAAATTCTTTGCGATCAGCTATATTATCCGGCCACCCGTGCTGGTCAAAATATGATACCATACGCTCCTTGCCTCCGGCAACCTTTATCAATTCTTTATACTGTGACACACTCCATTGGGCATCAATACCTTTGCTGACAAATGCCTTATTAAAAGCCACCCTGTGTCCATCACGTTCAGTATCTACCAGAACACCATCACAGTCAAATATTAGTGCTTTCATTTTTCTTGTTTATGTTTAATTGTAAATCGATGGCAAAATTTATTCAATGAGTTTGTTTTCTGGCTTTACCGGCACCTCCAAAAAGTATGATATTTTTCTTTACATCATCCTTCAATCTTTTGATCTGATAATCAATAAACTTAACCGGCTCAAATAAATTGGGATTCTCGTTTTTAAAATCTGTAAACGAATTGATATAGGTGTGTTTTAGCTGTGTTGAAATATTTACTTTAGCGCAACCCATTCCAATACATTTTTTAAACACCTCGTCAGCAAGACCTGTTCCACCATGTAATGCAAGAGGCACTCCGGTTGTCGAAGCGATTTCTTCGATTCGGTCAAATGCAATTTTGGGTTCGCCTTTATACACCCCATGCGCCGTACCGATAGCAGGCGCAAAAACTGCCAAGTCAAGTTCTTCACAAAATATTTTGGCTTTTGCAGGATCAGCTAAGATTGCATCTTCCTCATCAATTATGAGGTCATCTTCCACGCCACCAATCTCTCCCAATTCAGCTTCAACACTCACGTTGGCAGCAGAGGCCAATTCAACAACCTTTCTTGATATTTCCAGATTTTCCTCAAACGGTTTAGACGAAGCATCTATCATCACGGAAGACCATCCTGCTTTTATACAATTCTTAATCACCTCAATATCTGTGCAATGATCTACATGCAGAGCTACTGGAACATCTACGTTGTTGGTCAATTCCCTGTACCACGATGCGATTGCATCATAGCCCCAAAGGTTTACGGTTTTTACGGAAGTTTGCACTATTACGGGGGCTTCCAACTCATTAGCCGTTTCCACAACAACTTTAAATGAGCTATAATCGAGAATATTAAATGCTGCAACACCGTATTTTTCGTCACGGGCATTTCGAAGCATTTCTGTCATACTTTCACGTGCCATATTTTTTTATTTAGTTCTATATTTTATTTATAAATGAGTTAATGATAGAATGCGATTATGATAAAATGAATTATGTCATTCTATCCTTTTATCATTCCATCATTCGTTAATAGCTTCCAGGTTATTTTTTAATTCTTCCAAAAATTGAGATCCAAGAGCTCCGTCTACTGCTCGATGGTCACAAGAAAGGGTCAATGTCAATACATCCCTTACTCCGAAACCGGCTGACGCCATGGGGACAACTTTTTTCTCAGCTCTACCAACACCTAGTATAGCTGCTTCAGGAGGATTGATAATCGGGATAAATTTGTTGATAGCATACATGCCAAGATTACTAATCGTGAATGTTCCTTGGGCATTTGACATAAGTTTACCTTTTCTTGCACTCTCAACAATTTTCCGGCTTTCCAGGCTGATTTTTTCAATTTCTTTTTCATCTGCATTTTCTAACACCGGAACAATCAAGCCATCCTCCAGAGATACTGCTATGCCAATATTTATGTCACTTTTAAGAATCAGATGGTCTTGGCTGACATGAGCATTCAACTGAGGAAATTTTTTCAGTGTTTTTGCCACTGACAAAATCAATATATCATTGATGGATATCTTATTTCCATTGTCAGTGATCTTGTTTTTATCGAGTCGCCATAAAAGCAAATCCGTAATATCCACATCCACGAACAAATAGTAATGTGGAATTTGTTGCTTACTTTCTACAAGGCGATTTGCGATTTTTTGCCGCATTTTTGAATACTCAATACGCTGATCTCCGTTTGTTGAACTGGACGATTTTTTTGCATTTTCTGTCGAATCTGTTTGATTGCTTTTAGCTAAATTCAGAATGTCCTCCTTTAAGATACGTCCATTTGGACCGCTTCCTGATATCGATGATATATCGATGTTATGCTCTTTAGCTATTCGCTTCACTACAGGAGTAGCAAGAATTCCTTTACCGATTTTTTCTGTAGGTACTTCAGCTTCAGGCTGTGTGTCAGTAGATGATGCTGACTGCAATTCAGTAGAAGTCTCTGAATTCCCAGCTTCATCAACCATATCACCCGGATCACCATAGTATGCTATAGGTTTGAAAACTGCTGCTTCATCACCTTCTTCAAATAATAGCTTCAATATGGTGCCCGATTCGAAAGCTTCCACCTCAAATGATGCCTTGTCTGACTCAACAACGGCTATGATATCACCCTTTTCAATTTCATCATTTTCTTTAATGCACCATTCCGAAATGATAGCAGTTTCAAGATCCTGGCCCACTTGAGGCATGTTAATTGGCTTTACCATTTTTTTAATTTTCTAATGTTAGTATCAAATACATTTGATGTGTCATGTTAGCCTAAGTTTTTATTCCTGATATTCTCAGACTAAATTTTGTACTGCACTAATTATATCTTGCTCCTGCGGGACAACCATTTTTTCTAGATTCAAATTAAATGGCACTGGAGTATTTAAGCCTGCAACTATTTTTATTGGAGCATTCAAATAATCAAATGCTTCTTCCTGAATAATTGAGGCAATATCTGATCCGATTCCACCACGTCTGATTGCTTCCTGCACGATGACAACGTGTTCGGTTTTTCGCACTGACTCAAGAATTGTTTCCTTATCCAGCGGAACTAATGTTCTTGGATCAATAACCTCAACACTTATACCTTCTTTTTCTAATTTTTCTGCAGCAGCAAGCGATCTAATCAACATATTAGACCATGCAATTAAAGTAACATCCGATCCTTCTTTTTTAACATCAGCTTTCCCCAATTCTATAGTGTAATCTCCTTCAGGAACCAGCCCTTTATTCATATAAAGTAATTTGTGTTCGAGGAAAATTACTGGACTATCGTCTCTGATAGCGGCCTTTAACAATCCCTTTGCATCTATTGGCGTGGATGGCATAACTAATTTCAGCCCAGGTATATGGTAAAAAATCGCTTCCAGACTTTGCGAATGTTGAGCGGCAAGACCGTTACCAACACCACCTTGGGTACGCAGCACCATTGGAACTTTTCCTGCTCCTCCAGTCATAAAATTAAATTTTGCAGCCTGGTTCACCAGTTGGTCCATAACCAACATGGTAAAATCTGAAAATAGTATTTCTACAATAGGTCTCATACCTGCAATTGCTGCTCCTACTCCCGCACCGGTAAAACTAGCTTCCGAAATAGGTGTATCAATTATGCGCTGTGCGCCGAACTCCTTTAACAGATCAACAGTGACTTTAAAGGATCCGCCTCTTTCAGCAATGCCTTCGCCCATTATAAATACTGTGTCATCAGCTCTCATTTCTTCCTTCAAAGCAGAATTCAATGCTTCACGGTACATCATTTCTTTCATTTCTTTCATATCAATAGTTCTCAATAAATTTCAGAAACTCCTGACTACTCATTTCATCGTTTCCCTTTGCAAATTCAATGCTATTTTCAATTTCCTTATTTACATTAGATTCGATTTCACTGATTTCACTTTCACTCACACCTGAATTTTCAATTAGATATTTTCGCACGAAATTTACCGGATCTTTGGCCATATAATAGTCTAATTCGTCTTTTGGCAAATAGAGCCCGGGATCATTTACATGATGACCACCATGTCTGAATGTAACTGCCTCGATTAATACCGGCCCTTTGGCTTCCTTGCAAATTTTTACTGCTTTCTTAGTTGTTTCATAAACCTCGAATACATTATTTCCATCAATCCTAAAACTTTCTACGCCAAGACTTTTCCCTCGTTTTACGAGTTCAACTTCTCTGGACGATTCTTTTATCGGAGTTGAAACAGCATATTGATTGTTTTCTAAAACAAGTATGAAGGGCAGATCCCAGGCTGCAGCTAGATTTAGCGCCTCTGAAAATACGCCATTGTTTGCGGCGCCATCAGAAGAAAAGGTTACAGCAATACGATCGTCTTTACGGATTTTAGCACCGAGTGCAGCCCCAACTCCAATCGGAATCCCTGCTCCGACTATGCCATTAGCACCAAGATTGCCCTTTGTCGTATCTGCAATATGCATTGAGCCTCCAAGACCTTTACAATACCCGTCTTTTTTGCCAAGAAGCTCTGCAATCATTTTATCAAGATTAGCTCCGTTGGCAATGCAGTGCCCATGCCCCCTGTGTGTGCTGGTGATATAATCTTTATCAGTAAGTGCAGCGCATACGCCAACAGCTATGGCTTCTTCACCCAAATATGGATGAAAGTAACCACGTATAAACCCTTGACGATAAAGCTTGATGCACTCGGTTTCAAACACTCTTATAGTAAGCAGTGTCTTATAAACATTGGTTACGAATTCTTTAGAATACATAAGTTTCCATTTAATTAATTGTAGTTTTTATAGATTTATTTTGTCGCTTTTACGGCGAAACGATATTTATCGCCTCGATAAATAGATTCTTCCATTTCCAGAATAATCTCTTTTGCACAGAATGTAACACCATTTACAAAGATCGCTGGAATGTCATCCTTTAATTCGAACAGGCTTTGAACTTTTTTATCGGTAATAACTATTGCGCTAAGCATTTGATTAATTTCAGTCAGTTGTAAGGAATAGCTATCTTCATAAATGTCGTATAGCGATCCTTCCAAATCTTTTTTATTGATATCCGGACATAAATCCAATGAAATATATCGTTCTTCAAGCATCATAGGAATGCCATCGGCAAAACGAAGTCTCCTGATTTTTATAACCGGCCCTTTCATAGTGTACCATCTCCCATTTATTGTCGCTGAGTACCCGGAATTAATAATCTTTGTGTCAAGTAACTGGGAGGATGGCTTGTGCCCTGTCTGACGCATGTTGCTGCTAAACCCAAGGATTTTGGTGGCAGTTCTTTCCACATTGCGCACAAGAACAAAAGTGCCTTTGCCCTTAATCTTCGATGCGTAACCTGCCTGTTCAAGTTCATTAAGTGCCTTGCGTGCCGTCGTAGAACTCACCTTATAATGTGAAATGATTTCGTTTTCGGATGGCACACGCATTCCAGGCATTAATTCACCTGATTGAATACGCTTGATAATCTCCTGACTTATTTTAAAATATTTTGACATTTAGAGTATGTATAACTATAACTTAGTACGCAAAGCTAAAAGAAATATATTTATTTGTCAAGATATATTTGAATAATTAATTATAAATTACTTATTCAATATTTACCTCTAATAGTTTGAAACTTAAATTAATAACGATTGAGAGCTATATAATTGCCAATAATATATATACTGGCTTTGTGGAAAGATTAATTTACTTTGCGCACTAAGTATTGATTGAATTATTAATTCTGAAAATATCGATTATCGATAACTCCGATGGAATAACTGTAATTACGAAAGGAGTTTATATGCGTTTTCAATTCAGTATAATAAGATGGAGCCATGTTTATTTGGCTTTGGCATTTTCTTATCCAAGCTGATAACCCAAACTAAAAGTAGAGATACTCATTTGAAGAAATTGATACCTACTTTTATCCCAATTAATTCCTACTCTTGTTTAAATAGTTAAAGAAATATACTTTTGAATTTTACCCTAGGTAAACTTTGTATTTGAATAAAACCAAAGTGTAATAGATATAAACTTAATGTGTAAAGAGTAATTTAAACAATTGGTAACGTTGGAGGACAGAATAAAAGTTAATGATTCCGTTTTATGGGAAAGCTTTAAATTGGGGAATGAGGAGGCGTTTGACCAAATTTACACAAAGTATTTTTCTGAATTATTTAACTATGGTTTGAAATTCCGATACGATAAAGAATTTATTAAAGATTGTATTCAAGAACTTTTTGAAGAACTTTGGACTAAGCGGCAAAACCTTGGAACAACTGATAACATTCGATATTATTTTTTTATTTCTATAAAGAGGAAAATCCTAAAGAAACTGAAATACCAAAAACAAACAATCAGCATAGATGATTTAAATGAACAATATACTTTTGATGCTGATTTCTCAGTTGAAAATAGTATGATTTACAAAGAGCTTGAAGAAGAAAAAAGAGATAGACTTCAACTCGCATTAAATCAACTATCGAGCAGACAAAAAGAAGTTATATACCTTAGGTTTTATAGCCAACTGGATATTGATGAAGTTTCGAAATTAATGGACCTAAAAATGCAATCAGTAAGAAACCTTTTGTTTGAATCTATCAGCAAGCTCCGGGCCCTACTTTATACTTGTTTCTTTTTTGTAATGTACATACTTTCATAAGAATTTGCCTTTCCTATTTGATAACCTTGTCTAAGCAAAAGGTTGTTTCTCGATAATATTTTACCACATTCTCTCATTATTTTTTCTAAATAGATATTATTTATATCTGTATAAACGATAGATATATAGGCAGTTAACTCTTGGCGATATTCATATTTTAAAATATAATTAAAATATACAGTATAAACCGGATGTTAAGGGCTTTATTAAAGTGAAAGGAAATAATACGAAATGAGAAATAAAAATTATAATCGAGTAGAGGATCTTATTAACGATGATTCATTTGTTGGATGGGTGATTGATCCGAGTTCAAATTGCAAGTGGAATGACTGGCAATTACTCGATGCTAATAATAAAATATTAGCCACTAAAGCAAAAGAAATTATTTCTGGATTTACGGTTAAAGAGGAAATAGTTGATTCTAAGGATATTGATCTTTACCTCAAAGAGCTGAAAGCAAATTTAAAGGCGTCATCTATTGAAACCTTAGACGATAATAACATATCCCTATATAATTCAAACGTTAAATCGTATTATGGTTGGGCCGCATCCATTGTAATTCTTATTGTTGCCGGAGCCCTCTTATATTTAAATTATTTTAATGAAGGTGATGCTTCTGCAATTTATCAAGAGGTGATGGTAGAGAAAGTCGTTCCCAGGGGACAGAAACTAACCGTAACCCTGGATGATGGGTCAACAGTAATCCTAAACTCAGAATCAAAAATTCGATATAGTAAGGACTTTGCGAATAAGAGAGAGGTATTTCTTGAAGGAGAAGCATTTTTTGAAGTAACAAAAAATCCGGATAAACCATTTAATATTCAAAGCGGTGATGTCACTACGACAGTACTTGGTACTTCTTTCAATATCAAGGCATACCCGAATGAGGATGTAGTACAGGTTGTCGTAGCAAGCGGAAATGTGAAGGTCAACTATTTAAGTAAAGTTGATAATGAAAAATATCTTGGCTCAGATGAAATGGTTCATATTGAAAAAAAATCAGGCGAAATAAAAAAGGAGAAAGTAAATCTGAAGGAATATATTTCATGGAAAAGCAATGTGATTTACTTCAAAGATGCTGATTTTAAGGAGATTTCGTCTGTTTTGGAGAAATGGTATAATGTAAAATTTATATATAATAAGGCCCCGGATGTAGAGAAATTTAACGGTATTTTCAAAGGAAAAAGTCTGGAAGGAGTTCTTGATGGAATTAGTTTTTCGGCTGGTTTTAATTTCCATATAGAAGAAAAAAATGTTTATATAGAAAACTAAATACAATATAATTATGCTTTATAACTCAAGTTAACTAACAAAAAAAGCCTTTAGAACGAATTCGTTTTCGAAGACAAGATTCGACCTAAAGGCGTAACTCTGATCAAACTTATGTTTAACCAATTCTATTCAAAATTATGAAAAATAAATTACTGCAACAAGTATTACGTATGGCAAGAAATACGTTTTTAGGCATTTTTATTCAAAGTCTGTTATGCGGACTTTTAGTTGCCAACGACATTAGCGGGCAAAAACCTGAAAGTGTTGAGGACATATATATTAGTCTCGACATTCAAAATTCTACACTTGAAGAGTTTTTTACTAAAATTACTGAAAAGACTGACCTCCAATTTGCATATGAAAGCAGAGGAATTAAGCTTTCTAAAAAGCTTAGCATCAAAGTAAAAAATGAATCTGTTGGTAATATTTTGAGAGTTTTATCAAAAGAAGCCAACATTAAATTTAAACGAATCAATGATAATATTTTTGTGTCGAAACTACCGAATAATGCTGAAGTTATTACAGAGAACCTTCAGTCTCAAGTGATAGAAGTGACCGGAAAAGTAACTTCTGCCGAAGACGCAGATGGACTCCCCGGTGTAAACGTAATTGTGCAAGGAACTGCTCAAGGCACCGTTACTGACGTTGAAGGGAATTATAAACTTGAAGTCCCTGGAGGAGAAGAAGCCGTGTTAGTGTTTAGTTCTGTGGGATACTTACATGAGGAAATAGTATTAGGAAACCAAACAGTAATTGATTTAGCGATGGTCCCTGATGTTACTGCTCTTGAAGAAATCGTAGTGATTGGTTATGGTTCGGTAAAGAAAAAAGATTTGACAGGCGCTGTGGTTTCCTTATCAGAAGAGGATATGACCACTGGAGCTGCTGTAACTTCTGCTGCTGGTATGCTACAAGGGCGTGCTGCGGGTGTAGAAGTATCAAGTGCAGACGGTACGCCCGGAGGATCGTTGTCTATTGTGATCAGGGGTAATTCTTCAATCTCAAATAGCACTGAGCCATTGTATGTGGTAGATGGTTTCCCTTTAGCTGCGGGTGTTTCTATAAACCCTGCTGATATTGCAACAATTGACATACTGAAAGATGCTTCTGCTGCTGCTATCTATGGGTCCAGAGGTTCTTCAGGAGTAGTTTTGATTACTACTAAAAGAGGTAAAAGAGGTCAGGTAAGCGTTAGTTATGATGGATATGCCGGCGTTCAACAGATTAATAATACTGCGGAATTATTAAATTGGAACGATTATGCAGCTAACAGAAATGCATTATATGCTGATGTACCGAATGACGGTGACCCATGGTTTAGTGCAGCGGACTTAGCAGTAGGAAATGATACTGATTGGATTGAGGCAGGTACTAGATCAGCTGGTATTCAAAGCCATACCATTAGCGCCACTGGAGGAGATGAAACTACTCGTTTTGCTTTATCTGCAAACTCTTTTATGCAAGAGGGTATTTTGCTTAGCAGTGATTTTAATCGTAACTCAGTACGTTTAAATGTAGACAGAAAATTCGGAAAAAAAGCCAATGTAGGCATAAACATTTATACTGCTCAAACTAGGGCTAAACAACTTAATAACCGTGCAGGTGCTAGAAATGACGGTGATATGTATCAATTATTGCAAGCTGAACCTGGAAGAGCGGCTTATAACGATGATGGCACTTATGGAAATACGGTTTTTTCAAGAGATGTTAGACCATGGAGAAACCCACTCGCTGGAATGGAAGTTCCTGACAGAGATAATGAAGTAAATAGAACTTATTTAACGCTATGGGCTGATTATGAGATTGTTCAAGGATTGGTAGCCAAGGTGAATTTTGGTTATGACAATGCTGCTAACACGAATGCATGGTACACCCCTGGTCCTTACTCTTCCTGGGAACCGGATGCTGCCGGTGGAATATCTGAATCGAAAAGCTCTTCCAGGCTTTTTGAAGGAACACTAAATTATGCACCCTCCATTTCGGAGGAGCATAGTTTGAATATAGTGGCAGGAGGTTCCATGCAACAGGATATTAATTTCAGATTTAATACAAGGGGCTTAGGATTTCCAACGGATAAAACAAGTTATTATGATTTAGGAGCTGCTAATGACCGATTTATTGGTAGTGATAACGAGAAGATAGATATCGTTTCATTCTTCGGACGTGCTAACTATAGTTTTAGAGATAAGTATTTATTTACTGCTACGGTAAGAGCTGATGGTGGTTCTATATTTGGCTCAGAACAAAAGTGGGGTACCTTCCCATCTGCCTCTGCTGCCTGGAGACTATCTGAAGAGGCTTTCTTAAGCGGTTCCAATCTTGTGGATAACCTAAAAGTTAGAGTAGCTTATGGTGCTACAGGAAATGCCAATTTTTCCCCATACTCTTCTCTGGCAAGTGTACGTACTACCCCACAAGTTAGTTTAGATGGCCTAACTTCCGGTGTAGGATTGACAATTGATGGTAGGTTTGCGCCCAACCCTCTATTATCATGGGAAACTTCTAGAATGCTTAATATAGGTATTGATTTTGGTTTTTGGGGTAGCAGGTTGTTTGGTTCCTTAGAATTATATAACACCAACACCACTGACCTGATTATTGATGAAAGAATATCCCGAGCTTCTAATGCTTTCACAAGAAGAAGAGCCAATATTGGAGAAATGAACAATAGAGGCATTGAGCTTACACTTGGCGGTAACATTATCGATGGAGATTTCAAATGGACTGCATCAGCTAATTTTTCAAGAAATGAAAATGAAATTGTCAAACTAGTCGGTGATTCACCAATTACTTTAAGGATTGAAAGAAGGCCTGCAAATTCTGGAAGAAGACAAACATTCAGACAAATGGTTGAAGGAGGACGAATGGGAGATTTTTATGGATATACCTATGCTGGAGTTATCGGTGCGGGAGAGACTTATGCCCCACAGCCCAACTCGGTTGAAGGAAATGCTAAGTATGTTGATATCAACGGAGACGGTATAATTAATGGAGACGATAGAGGCGTTATTGGAAATGCAACGCCAGATTTTATTTGGGGCTTTAACAACAGGTTTAGTTATAAGGGACTTAGTCTGGACGTGTTTTTCCAAGGAGTACAGGGCAATGATATACTTAACATTAGAGGGGTAATGATGGATGAGTTTTCGAGTGTAAGAGCAGGTGATAGATACAGCTCGATTAATCCTACAGGTACTCGCCCTGGAAGAGATTATTTTTACGGAGAATATGGCTCTTATGTAAATACCGAATTCATTGAGGACGCCTCTTATATTAGGTTAAAAAATGTAGTGTTGACCTATAATTTTAATACGAGTGACATTTCATGGTTGAATAATGTAGAAGTATATGGTCAGGCCCAAAACCTACTTACTTTCACAAATTACTCCGGATTTGACCCAGAAGTTAGTTTTAACTATAGAGGTTCTTCGAGAGCTGTGGGTCGTGGGGTTGATGACAACGGATTCCCTAATTACAGGACTTATACCATTGGGTTAAGACTCTCCTTTTAATTAATTGATTATTTAAAATATGATAATTATGAAAAAAATAAAAATTTCATTGTTTGCAATAGTACTTATGTCGATAAGTACAATGTCATGTGAAGATTTATTGACAGAAACAGTATATTCTGAGCTGTTAACTACCAATGCTTACGTAACTGAAGCTGATGCTGAAGTGCTGGTACTTGGGGCTTACGCCCAACTCAAAACAGGATCTGGTTGGGCTTCTTATTACAGTCACAATTATATTCAGTTAAGCGAATTACCAACAGATTATGGACAATTCAGAAACTCGGGAAGCCCCTATGAAAACGGTACCTGGGATAGTGATACACAATTTATTTTCGACTTATGGTCAGGGGCATATAAAGTAATTGGGGCCGCTAATTTTGGCTTAGGTATCCTGGAAGGGATGGATATAGATGAAAGTGTAAAAGCTGGTTTTATGGCAGAACTTAAATTTTTAAGAGCACTTGCTTATTATGATCTTACCTTTAATTTCAAAGATGTGGTTTTAAATGTGGGTGAAACAACCGGTAATTTACCTTTAAGCCCTCAGGCTGATATTATTGCACAGATATTTAAGGATTTAGGTGAAGCTATACCTGTATTGCCAAATGCTGGAGTTTATAATGGAGTTGGCAGGGCAACTAGAGAGGCGGCAGTGGGCTTAAGAGCTAAAGCGCACCTTAATGCTAAAAACTGGGCAGAAGCTGCAGCAGATGCCAATACTATTATAAGTTCGGGCAATTTCGACTTATTCCCTACCAGTAGTCTTGTTAATTTGTATGATGCTGGTAACAAGTCAGATGATGAATGGATCTTTGCGGTCCAATCTGAGACAAACAATTCAGGTTCAGGAACAAATATATCCTGGTTTACGCTCGACGGTAGCTGGCAAAATGGTGGTTGGGGTAGCGTTAATGTCTCTATTGATTTTTATAATTCGTTTGACATGAATGATGAAAGAAGAGGTTTGATGGCAAATGGATACCAGAATGGCGGACAACAAACGAGTGCTGAAGGAGATATGTATCATGCTGCTCAGGGAACGCCGGAATACGATATTTTAGCCGCTGATACTGCCGCAAATATAGTAGACCTTGTAGATTTGAAATATATACCTTTTATTAAATACTCAGGTGGTCACGATCGCTTTGCTGATCCAATGGGAGGGGCTTCAGGGGTTAATTACCCGGTTTTACGATATGCTGATATTTTACTCACTAGAGCAGAAGCACTAAATGAAACCGGTGATCAAACCGGTGCGATGGAGTTAGTTAACCAAGTGAGAACCAGAGCCGGTATAACTGATATCGCTGGTTTAGATCAGACTGCCTTGCGCGATGCTATTTTAGAAGAAAGAGCAAAAGAGCTCTTTATGGAAGGTCATAGAAGACTTGACTTGATTAGGAGCGGGAAGTATATAGAGTTATGGAGAGCTGGTTTGGAGGTTAAATATCCGGGTACCGATTTTAGTTATCTTGGGGATGATAAAATTTATTTCCCTATCCCACAGTCAGAGATTGACGCCAATGATCAGATTAGCAACTAGTCAGATTTATTGAATTATAACAAAAAAACAACCCCATTGGAATGTGGGGTTGTTTTTTTGTTATAATTGAGCCTACTTTTAAGTGCTTAAATTAATTCAAATTTACTCTTACAGGGGTTTAATGCCCCGAGGTTGTCTACTTCTTACTTTTATGCCTATTGACCGAAATTCAGTTCCTGTTCTTCATTTTTAGTTTGAAGTCTCTCCTTCGGAAGACTCCAAACAGTGGGAAATAACTACCAGGGATTGGATATTGGACCAAAAACAATTGAATCGTTTAATGAGGTTGCTAAGGCTGTTGTGCAGGCCACAGAAAATGGAGGCTTCTCATTGATTGGCGGAGGCGATTCTGCAGCAGCAGTAAATATTCTTGGCTATGGAGATCAGGTAAGCTACATTTCTACCAGTGGAGGAGCACTGCTGGAATATATGGAAGGCAAAGTGTTGCCCGGGATTGCAGCTTTAGAAGAGTAGAAAAGTTTTTTGAGAAATTTAAAAGCCCTACAATCCGCTGATTGTGGGGCTTTTTTTATTTCGCATTTAGCGTGGTGTTTATTTTGCTATCTCGCCACACCTGCCATCCCCGGAACTGCTGCCGGGCGTGTATGGGCTGTTGGAGAGAAGTCAAAGTCCTTAATCCGCCCAAATTGTATGATTATCCTTCAGTCAAATTGAAATACAATTGCAGAAAACGGGAGAGACGAATTTTAAGTACAGAGATTCAGCAAGAGATAGAGCGGCTATTGGATCTCAATACGAAAAAGCGTAGGGAAGGTCTCCACAAACAAGTATTAAAGAAATGTGATATTCATGGCCCTGCAAGAGAAAGGCTTTAGGATCGGATACACTACGGTATTCAATTATATCAGCCTGCAGGAGAAGCGGTCATCAGAAGCCTTTATTTGACAGCTTTATGATTCGGGTTTGGTATGTGAGTTTGAATGGGGCGAAGTAAGAGTAAAGGCAAAGATCAACAATCAGCGCACCATATTACAGATGGCTGTATTCACCTCAGCCTATAGCAATTACCGTTACGCCTGTCTTTATCGCCGTCCGGACACTCTGGCTTTTATGGAGTCTCATGTGGAGTTTTTTTTCTCACACAGGTGGGCGAGTACCATCAAATGGTATATGATAATATGCGGGTGGGTGTAGCTCGTTTTATAGGCAGGAAAGAAAAGGAACCCACGCAGGCCTTGGTCAACCTGAAAGGTCATTATCGTTATAACCACCGATTTTGCAATGCGTATCGTGGCAATGAGAAAGGGCATGTAGAGCGTAGTGTTGAATATATCCGCAGGAAAGCCTTTGGGTTCAAAGATGAATTTTCGTCTATTAATCAAGCTCTTGTTTAAAAAGTTAAATCGGTATACTTTTGAACTGAAACTCTGGTATACTTTTCAATTGAAATATACAAAAACACAAAACCCATGAAAATAAAAAAAATGCAAAGACTAATAATGTCAATGTCTGCAGTTAGTATATTGCTCTTTTTTTCATACACAAATAAACTTGCTGGGATAAAGGCAAAGAACCAGGGAGAATCTATTCAATTGAAGGTTGCTGCCTATAATGTTGAGTTTAGTGACAAAGGAACTGCAAAGGAAATTGGAGAAGAATTGAAACCATATAATTTCGATGTAGTTTGTTTTTCTGAAGCACCTGGAGGGAATTGGACAAAAAATGTCGGATCTGTGATGGGCTTGAATCATGTGGTTGTTGGAAAATATTCAACTGCAGGTCATAAAGATAAATATAAGACGATTGCAAGTCGAACGCGGCTAACTAATTATGAGGAAGTTTTAATGGCCGATACGCTGCATACAGCAACTAGAGCTACCTCTATTATTGGTGGTAAGGAGATTACCTTTTACTCTGTTCACTTTCCATTCGGATGGAGAGATCAGGCACACATTGACGAAACTACTGGCAAAATTTCAGCCTTTGTTGATTACCTAAAAGAAAGACAATCTGATGAAATATTGATTGCTATGGGAGATTTTAACTTTGTTCTGTCCAGTAATGATTACAGAAGTCCATATTATGAAATGTTTGTTGATATAGGCATTGATGCTAGCTGGAGAGACCTTAATATTGATGTAACACCAATCGGAACAATGGTAAAATTTAAACCAGGGCAAAGAAGTACTGGTGGAGTGATTGATCATATTATGTATAACACGAAAAAGGTAAAAGCACTGAATGGTCAAATCATCGAAATGAAAAAACCATTGTCAGACCATAAACCTGTTTGGGCAACATTACAAATTAGATAGGTTGTAATACAGTTTATAAATTGCTTAACGTCAGAAAGACCGGACGAAAATTATTCAATGGATTAGATTAGATCGATTAATATTAAGGGATATTTTTAATTAACACATTTAATTTCAGATAGATGGACTATCATAGTGTCGAAATTAATTAGATGGTTCAAACATACAAACCTACAGTCACAAATAGCCTATTTTTGGAAGATATAAGGCTCAGAAAAATGAGCAAATAAGGAGACTTATTGGGCGCCTAATATTGAAAACCAATTTCTTGGTGCTGTCGGCCATGAATACGATGTCTGCCTACCTGTACTTCAAAGTATTTTACCATGCGACCACTCTGTTCCACAGTTTGCAAATCTCAAAGAACCAAAAGGAGTTGTTTCGTTGGCAAGATCTTACAATACAAATAGAAAAGGGATCGACTACATAGCTATCAATGGACCTACGCAAGATAACCCCACGGGAATAATTTCAGAAATTATTTATTGGGAGAGAGAAGATAGTAGTAAGGTATTTAATGTCGGTTCTGTAGCTGCACCTTGGGCAGTCTATAAAGATGAGAAAATGAGTTTACTACTTAAGAATGTGCTTAGTCATTTTGGTATCGATAATTAATGGCATAATTCCAGCTCTTCGACATGTTCCAAAGGGCATGTCGAAGAGTTGGAAGTTTCCTTCATTATCCACATTCTATATTTCTATCACTTTTCCCGATTAACTTTTATTTTCCATTTTATCTCTTGTGGTCCTTTTACACATGCGTAGCAAAATGCGGCAACTACATTAGCATTTAAGCGGATTACAACCACCCAGCGAGGTAGGAATCCTTATTAGCACAACTTCAGCATGCTCCATGGAAAATGTCGAAAAGCAAAAGTAGGAAGGAGAAGAGACCGAAATTACTTTATCCATTATCCCTGCACTTATCAGCAAAATAAAGTAAAATTGAGAAATCAGGATTTTCCTTCCGTATAATGTAGGAATCTTATTAGATTTCAATAAAATGGCAAGAAATGAAGATACTTATAAATTATTCAAAAAAGTTATTTTATAACATACCCATACTATGCGCTCTTGTTATTCTGCCATT
>CAZDRA010000070.1:0-15914 GCA_964507705.1 uncultured Roseivirgaceae bacterium
TACTGGTTTGCCTTATTAACTGGAATAATTATGTAAACAGAAAAAAAGTCGTTCTAAAAAAAGAACGACTTTTTTTCTGTTTACATCTATGTAACTACTTCAGCTTGCCCAAGCTTACTATTGTCATTTTGGAAGAGAATATTTTAAGGAAAGCCCAATATTGATAATAACATTCAATTGTAATCAAATAGGTGTCACTATGTTAGAAACAGGAAAACATACCAGGAAAATATTTTAAAATTATGAAGCAAAATCCAACCCAATCTACATTAGCAAACAAATATTGGCGCTTAGTTTTTCTTGGGATAATAGTAATAATATCTTCAAATTTTATTCATGCGCAAACTGGGAATGGCTCCTGGCTAAATGACTTGACCAAAGCAGCAAATGGACGTAGCTTGAGATCATCAAGTACAGATTCGAACTTTAACGAGAATGGTGATTCAAAAGAGATTTTACCTGGTGAAACAATTGTTATTGCGGACTTGGATGGCCCTGGAATAATCAAGCACATTTGGAATACCTCTGCCTCATTAAATCCATTTTCGGCACGCTCATTAGTGATAAGAATTTATTGGGACAACTCGGAGAAGCCAAGTGTTGAAGTGCCTTTGGGTGATTTTTTCGGGGTTGGCCATGGTGCAACAAAGGATTTCCAATCCTTACCCGTAAGTATATCCTCACATGGCCGTTCCAGAACATGTTTTTGGAGAATGCCTTTCAAAAAGCATGCAAAAATTACCATCACCAATGAATTGCCTGGATTCGGGCAAGCTTACTTTTATTATTATGTTGACTGGGAAAAAGTAGATTCACTCGCAGATGACGTCCTTTATTTTCATGCAAGGTATCATCAGCAGACTCCCGCTCAACCGGGCGACCACATCATATTAGAGACTGAGGGCAAAGGAAATTATGCAGGGACTGTTTATTCTGCACAACAAGTACAAATGGGATGGTTTGGAGAAGGGGACGATCGGTTCTACATTGATGGTGAAAATATCCCATCAATTCAAGGGACAGGAACCGAAGACTACTTTGGAGATGCCTGGGGTTTTAGAGAGTTTTCAGGGCAATTCCAGGGAGTTTCATTATATGAAGGGACTTTAGCGGGAGATCGGGTGACAGCTTATCGTTGGCACATTCCAGACCCAATACGATTTCAGGAATCTTTAAAATTTACGATTGAACATCGCGGAAGTAAAGTTAATGAAGAAGGAGATCAGGTATCAAGTTCGTCCGAACGAGCAGACTGGATTAGCTCTGTTGCATTTTGGTATCAAACGCCAATAGCATTTTCCGATACTGAATTGCCTCCGGCCAATAAAAGAGTTGCGCCATATCAAATATTGATTGCTTCAACTTTAGAAATGAAGGCTTTACTAAATAAAGTAAAAAAGGAAATGGTAGCTGTTCATTTTGCACCAGAAACCCCAGATGGAGAAATTGAGTTTAAATTTGAAGTAACAGAATCAGGAACCTATAAAATATCTGCAATCCTTGCTGATGGACCTTTTGGTGGTATGTACCAACCATTTGTCGATGATCAGCTTGCCGGCCCGGTTTTGGATATGGTCAGTAAGGGAGGCAATTTTATGGAGCATAATTTCGGAAACTTTAAGCTTGAACCAGGTGAACACTCATTTAAACTAAAAGGGAAAGGTGCTTCTCCTCATAAAAGACCTTCTCTAATTGATAAATATCAGGTGAGCATAAGTACCATAATTCTTTTACGGCTGGAAGATATGTAGAAATAATCATTATAAACATGTACCTAACAAAGCAAAACCATAACCACAAACTTAAATTTAAGATGCCACATTTACATTTTATAGGTAAAAAATATAGCACTACAGTATCTGTAACTTATGCAATGCTAATAGTTATTTTATTATTCTTTTCCAATTGTTCCGTAGGTAAAAAAGAGGGACCACCGATGCCTCCTAAAGGGTATTGGAATAACACAACACTTAAAATCGCTTACTTTTTAGGAAGAATAGATCTCGTAGATGTTAATCCTCCTCTCCCGGATGATATTATAGAATATAAAGATATTATTTATAAAACTATAGATAATAAAGAGTTGAAACTGGATATTTATCATTCTAAAAATATCACTGAATCTACTCCTTTATTAATTTTTATCCATGGCGGAGGTTGGGTAAAAGGTGATAAACAAGATTATAGGGGTTATCTGATCGATTTCGCAAAAAAAGGCTATGTAACTGCATCTATTCAATATAGATTTGTGAAAAAAGCGAAAATGCCTGCCCCGATTTTGGACGTAAAATCTGCGGTAATTTGGTTGAAAAAGCACGCAGAAGAATATCATATTAACAAAGACAAAATAGCGGTAATTGGTGGTTCAGCAGGTGCTCACCTTGCAATGATGATAGGCTATTCTTCTGATGAGCCTAATTTTATAAATTATAAAGATACCACCTTAATTTCTTCAAGAGTGCAAGCTGTAGTTGAGTTGTATGGACCAACAGATCTAACAACAGAATTTGCTAGAGAGCATCCATATATTAAAGTTGGTTTTAGCAAAAGCTATTCAGAAGCACCTGAGATGTTTGCTAAGGCCTCTCCCTTATCATATATAACAAAAGATGATCCTCCCACTTTAATATTTCAGGGAACTATAGATGAGCTTGTACCTGTCATTCAAGCTGACATGCTCGAAGAAAAATTAAAAGAAAAGAATGTCCCTGTGGAGTACCATAGACTTAAAGGCATGCCTCATACCATGGATATGAGTGTTGAAGTAAACGAATATTGTCAATATTATATGGAACAATTTTTCGAGAAGTATATTCCAAAAAATTAATATACAATGAATCGCATCTATAAATTGTTAAATGAAACAGTAGCTTTATCATTTTTGACCCATTTAACCCTTGTTGGTTCCTGCCTGCCCAAGTCAGGTTGTAACCAATAAGCTTCACCAATCTCATCAAGACCTCAGATCAGAAGATATATTTCAAAAAAGACCTAAAAAATCCTTTCAATTATGATTCGAAAAATACTTAAAGTCTTCGCTATTTTTATTGGACTGATCATTTTATTTCTATTTTGGGCTTTGGAGACTGTTGATTATACACCCTACTTTGAAACCGATTACTATAAGGAAACCAAATCCCGGTTTGATAGTTTGTCTTCTGAGATTGTTGATTCAAAGGGAAAGGTTTTTGTTGGGTTTGGCATACAAAGTATTACTCCTGTTTTGAATATGGATGCTGATGATCCTTCATCCGGAAAATTTATAGAATTACCTCTCGCAGGGTATGGTGGGAGAGGAGGCGCTCCTGCAACTGGTATTCGCGACAGTCTGTTTGTGAAATGTGTTGCCATAAAAGTAAAGGAAAAAGTTATTGTTTTTGTAGGCTCGGATTTATTGATAATGCCCCCCGAAGTGAGTGCGTTGACCAGTGATTATATTTTCAATAAATACGGTCTGGACAGAGGCGATATATTTTATTCTGCAACTCATACGCATTCGAGTGTTGGTGCATTTTCGGCGGGAGTAGTGGGAGAATTATTTGCTGGAGATTATAATAATAATGTAATCACATGGCTTTCCGGGCAAGTTTCAAATGCTATAGAATTGGCCATGGCAAATATTAAACCAGGTAAAATTGGAATAGGAAATTTCCAAGCCAGAGATTTTGTAAACAACCGATTAGTCGGAGAAGACGGAATGGTAAATACCGATTTCATGATCATAATGGCCAGTCAAGATGATGGAGAAAAAGCTGTATTGGGATCTTTTGATGCCCATGCCACCACTCTGGGTACATGGAATATGGAAACGAGTGCCGATTATCCAGGATACTGGCAGCGAAAATTGGAGGATAGCGGGTTTGATTTGGCGGTCTTTTTTGCAGGAAGCGTTGGTAGCCACACCTACCAAAGTAAAGGAGAACGTTTTGAAAAACCCATGTACATTGGCGAAGCTTTGGCAGATAGTGTTGAAAATTACTGCGATAATATTGTCATGAAAGACAGCATTGATTTTTCTTCGATGACCTTGAAAGTAGAACTTCCCGAGTTTCAGATTCGTGTAACAGATGGCTTACGATTAAACCCATTTATTTCCAGAAAATTATTTCCTGATGTTGGACAGGTGTTTCTTCAGGTAGCAAAAATTGATAATCTTATTTGGGCAACGGCACCAAGTGATTTTAGTGGAGAAACCACGTTAATCTATAAAAATGCAATGAACAAAAAAGGTTATAAGGCTATGGTCACCAGCTTTAATGGTGCTTACACTGGATATATTATTCCGTGCAAATATTATCATCTCAATGCCTATGAATCGAGGGTGATGAATTGGTTTGGTCCCAGCTATAATCCATTTATCAATTATATGATTGGTGAGATGATGGAGGAGGTTTCAGGAACTCCAGGTCAATAGTGAATAGTGTCACACTATCCCACCATGCTTTTGAAACTTAATTTGTACATCAGATTAAATGAGTGTCAAGGTATTATATGATGATTTAAGACTTTTACCTATCTTTGGTTATATGGATAACTTAGGATTTAATAAAGATAAGTTGATTAAGTTCTGGACCGATGGTTCAAATGATGATTTTGATACCATGATTGCAATGTATGAGTCGAAGAGATACAATTGGGCCTTATTTATTGGACATTTGATGATATAGAAATTATTGAAAGCTTATTTTGTTAAGGAAAAATCTGATTATCCTCCTTTCATTCATAACCTTTTACGATTGGCAGAAAAGTCTGGCATGAAACTGACTGATGATAAAAAGGAGGAGCTTATTACAATTACCGCATTTAATATAAATGCACGTTATGACGACTATAAGATGAGTTTTAAGCAGCGTTGTACTCAAGATTTCACAACAGAGTGGATTGACAAGTTAAAAGAATTAAGGCAATGGATGAAGGAATTAATATCACTATAGCAAATTACATTAATTTGATTAGAGAAAAATATGCTGATATTAAAAAGGCGTATTTATTTGGCTCTTTTGCAAAGGGAATATCAAATGAGGATAGCGATATTGATTTAGCTTTGGTCTTCATGGATTTAGATGACTCTGAACGATTTGATGTTCAAGTGCAATTAATGTTATTGGCTTCGAAGATAGATTCAAGGATTGAGCCTCACCCTATATCGTATAATGATTTTATATCCGGAAGTCCTTTTGTTGCTGAGATTCAGAAAACCGGAGTAGAGATTTCTACTTTAATCAGATAAGCACAATTATCCTCCTTAGTCTCTCGTAGAGGACTCTTAGAGTTTTTAATATTGCTGCTTCTGGATCATCTTTTCATTCACAAATATTTCTTCAAAAATTCATCAATATAATACCGACAATAGGCATCCACCTTTGCCGAAATATTCATGGCATGTGGCCATCCTTTTAGTCGGTGATAATCGTTTGGTACACCAGCATTTGAAAGCCATGTTGCCAAAGAATCTGATTGAGAAACTGGTACCAATGAATCTATCGTTCCATGAAAAATTAAAGTTGGAGGATCGTCTGGAGTTATAAAAGTTTTTGGAGAAGCCTGATTATAGTATTCCGGATTTTCCTCAAAAGAACTCCCCATAAAATCCTTGGTTTGGTAGGTACTTATTGAATAGGGCGTAGTAAGATCTGTTGGGCCATAGAGATTGATAATCGCTTGGACTTTACTTGAGTTCTTTTCTTTACAGTCTTTACTAAACAAAGGTTCATCGTCTGCATAAGCAGCCATCATAGCAAGGTGTCCTCCCGCCGATCCTCCGATTAGCGCAAGTTTTTCTGGATCTATGCCATATGCTGCTGCATGATTTTGAATCCACTGTACTGCACAATTTACGTCCTGAACTGCTGCTGGAAATATGGCAGTTTTCACCAATCGGTATGACACAGTAATGGTTACATATCCTTTTTTTGCATAGTCAATCAGGTAAGGTAAAAAGTCTGATCTTTCGCCGCCTCTCCAAGCTCCTCCATGAATAAAAATCAATGCCGGTGCTGGAGATTTAAGGTCTTTCAGTTTATATAAGTCAAGTTGAAGGGAGATAGAATCTACATTTTTATACTCGATATTTTTTATTTCCTGAATGTTATCAGGAATTTCTGGTTTTAATTCTATCAGATCAATCATGCCAAGGGCATAGGAGATTTTCATAAATGTTTCATTTATGTAACCTGATGGTGCTTTGAGTGGGCGATCGATATCAATAGTTTTAGTGGTGCATCCAAATATTATTACTGTAGCAGTAAGCAGGAAAATAAGTGTTTTCTTCATGGTGATATATGTTTATTTATTAGTGTTTCTTTACTCATCTCAAATTTGAGCGTTCCTCCATTGGATATTTCATGATGTTTGATCCAGGTACGATTCAGCAATGAGTCATTTAGCCATACGTTTTTTACAAATAAATGATCAGGAGCATAATTTTCTGAAATTATATTTAATGTATTTGAACCAAGTTTAATTGTTGCTTCTTTAAATAACGGTGCTCCCAATTGGTAAATATCTGTTCCGGCAATTGGATAAAATCCAAGGGAACTAAAGATATACCATGCAGAAAGTGTTCCGGCGTCATCATTGCCATCCAGCCCATCGTACCGATTGGTATATTTATTATCTAAAATCCAGCGAACCCAAAGTTGGGTCAGACCTGGCCTTTCTGTATAGTTAAACAAATATGCAGCATGGATATCCGGCTCGTTTCCATGCCAGTAATACGATCCGGGATTCCAATTACCAATTACTGGTTCTGATTTCTCAAAAAACCCATTTAACTCGCTGACGAAATAATCTTCACTTTCAAAAAGCCCAATAAGTCCATGTGCATCAAAAAAAGGTGCCCAACGCCATTGCAAAGCGCTGCCCTCTACATAGTCATTGGTAAAGGAGTTATCCCCGCTTAAGTAGGTGAGTAAAAGAGGGTCAAATTCTTTTACAAAATTGCCATCTGCATTTCGCGGATGAAAATATTGTGTGGCTGGATTCCATACATTTTTGTAGTTCATAGAAATTTCCTGAAAGAAATGAGCGTCTTTTTTGTACCCAAGTTCCTTTGCGAGTAGGCCGATTGAGTAATCTGACCAGGCGTATTCCAACGTTCTGGACACTGCTTGCTCCATAGAATCTGCTGGGCAAAAACCATACTTTATACAATCATCATTTCCTCTTCTTCCCGAATAGGCAGAACCCGGAGGCGTGGATGCCAAGGCAATCATTTTCATGTTTTGGTATGCAAATTTGACATCGAAATCTTTGATACCTTTTTGCCATGCTTCAGAGATCACAATATCAGAGGCAGACCCTAGCATAGAACCGGTATATCCGTTACCTGATGGCCACCTGGGAAGCCAACCACCTTCCTTGGCCATTTGGATGAGAGATACGATCATGTCTCGTTGATCATCTGGAGAAATTAAATTAAAAAGTGGATGGACGGTTCTGAAAGTATCCCAAATCGACATATCCGTAAAATATCTGAAACTATCAGCCTGATGAACTTTTTTATCAAACCCAAAATATTGCCCATTGGCATCGCTGAAAACAGTTGGCATTTGAAAACTACGATATAATGCTGTATAGAAATTTATACCTTCTTCCCTGGATTCAGCGGATATTTTAATAGATGATAGCTTGTTTTCCCAGACATGTAGCGCCCCTTGAGCAATATCATCAAAATGCTTGTTTTGGGTCTCAACTTCTAAATTCTCCTGGGCATTTTCAATACTAACATGAGATATAGCAAGCTTTAATTCTATGGATTTTTGAGTATTATTCTTATCGAAAATAAATCCGGCATTGATATGATCTCCGACTGTGGAGGTTTTATCAACAATTTGTTTGTCATCATTCCATATTTTATAACTTTCAAATGGCTTGGAAAACCTTGCAGTGAAATAAACCTTTATACCTCCATACCGTCCAGCAAAAGTGCCAAAAGTCCTGACATGCCCTTCAACTTCATGTGTTTTCGGATTTATTTTTATATAACCTTCCTTACTTGGTTTATCACCCAATACATGAGTTACGTCCAATAAAATTGCAGGGATTGTTCCTTCAGAAAAAGTATATCGATGAATGCCCACTCTTTCTGTACCTGTAAGTTCGACTTTGATTCCGTCATCCGGCAGGTTCACAGCATAGTACCCGGGATATGCCAGCTCATTTTTATGAGAAAAATTATAAGTCCAATCCTTGGCAGATTCTTTCTTTAATTTATCGCCGTCAACAGGCATCACTAAAAAATGACCACCATCAGTTGCCCCAGTTCCTACAAGCCTGGTATGTGAAAATCCAATGATTTTGTTATCTCCGTAAAAGTATCCGGAAGTATTTAATGCTTTACCATTGTTTAAAAAAGAAGAAGTCTCAGGGCTTAACCTCATTACACCAAAGGGTAGTGAAACCCCGGGGAAATTATTGCCGCAGGTCCAGGGAATTCCTCCAGTTCCAATAAAAGGATTTACCTGAGATGAAAGTGGGTAAACAGAAGAAATGGAATCAGGAATTTTCTGAGTAGGTACATCTACAATACTTCGGTACTTCAGCCAAATTCCGGTAATGAAAATCACAATTGATAATAATAGAATTCCAATAATGGAAGAAATAATTTTTATAAACTTATTCATTTCAATTCCATAGCTGATTGCAGCATTGCATCATGAATTACCTCTCCAAGTGTTGGCCCGTAAAAACTCGCGCTGGATTCATAACCACCTCGGTGATATTCATCTTCAGTCAAAATATAACTGATCCATTCGTTGGCTAATCCTCCAATAACAGGGTAGGGGACTCCGGTGTTTTTTAGACGAGATTTAATGTCAATACCCAGTTCTGCAATCATTTCTCCCGGCGCTCCAACGATTAATAGTTCACCAATTCTTAATGCTGAAATAAATGTGCTTGTCGGAAAAACCTGTTCTAACAGCATCTGAATCTTTTCTTCATCCAGTTGGTATTCTGCACCTCCGGTTTCCATAAATGTAGGATGTGGAGTTCGGTTTGGGAGGTCAATTATTTTGTGCGTATATGAAAATTGATTCATGTCTGATAGTGAGATTTTATCATATACCTTCAATGCATTTTTAGCTATTTTACGCCCATAATTTTCCGCTTTTTCATAGTGGCTTCCCGCAGGTTTGGCAATGACCGACTGATCGCCTTCAGCACCATTATAATACATTGCAACCACACCATCCCCAATCCATCCTTCCAATTCCCGTTGCAAATACCCTGGCCAACCACCAGAAACCCACATATCATCATCATCCATGATAGTTGGGTGTCCGGTCCAGTTTACCAATACGGCCAAAGGCTTACCATTCATCAGATCAACTCTGGTGACTGTCAGTTCCTTATCTACTGCATCTACTCCTCGCCTGTTTCGGTTAAGACCTTCCAAAGTCACCTGCCCGGTTCCGACTTTCACAGGTTTCAAATCGCTTTCTGTATTTTTAATCAAGGTGGCCAATTTATCAACCACAAAATCCAATAATTCTGGTTGGAATATTCCTATAGCTGCCATGTCAAATATATTTTTATCATTGAGCGCAAACATTTCCAAACTGGTATGTGAATGACTGGGTAAAAGCAATATGTTTTTTTCTGACCATCCGGAACCAGCTAGCTTTTCGATGATCATGGGTCTGATATTTGGCGGAAAACCAAGAACGTCCATGGTAACGACGACATATTTCTTGGTATCATCTGAAACTACCAATGCCTTGGCTTTGATGTCGTCGTGAATGGCTTCAGCTGGTTTGCTCATTCTGGCACCATATCCGCCTAACGTATATTTCATTTCTAAAGGGGGCGTTAAGATCATTTCCTTTGCATTGGCTTTTAGAGCCGATTGTCCTAATGTGGAAGTAGTTACGAATAATAACAATGACAAAATACCTGGAAAATGAGAAGAGATCATGAACATTATTTTTTGAATACAAGGTAGTAATGATGATGGTTTCATAAGCGATAAATTTGGTACAACCCTTTTGCGTATTGTGAAGTTTTGATGGTAAGTTTTTTTGATTCGGCATCAAATTGATAACCTGTTCCTTCCAGCAATTCTTTGCCATCCAACTCAATTTTTCCAGGTTTGTGATCCATGGATATTTTAAGAATATGTTGACATTTTTTGCCTGAAAGGCTGATGGTCAATATCCGGTTCTCTTTTTCATATTCCAAAATAGTACTGTTTTTCTTTTCTCTATTTACTTCAAAAGATTTCCTTGAAAGATCAGGATATACCAAAAAGGTTAAATATCCGGCATCTTCTGAAGCACCAATTCCGGTGTAAGTTCTTTTAATATCCATGGGAATGATAGCACCTTCTTTGATAAAAACCGGATATTCATCGAGAGGAAATTCCTGTTGAAATGTAATCGGTCCTTCAATGATTTTAGTATCATCAAACCAATATCGCCACTTTCCTTCCGGTAACCGGATCTCATTTTCTAATTCATCTTTATAAATGGGAGCAATCAACAAATCATCACCAAACATATAGTGGTATTTACCGGCTATGGGCTTTTGAAGTCTTCTGCCTCCTTCGTGCGCCGTGACCACATAGTGATACATATATGGAACCAGTTCAGTATGCAACCAAGCATATTGACGGATAATTTCCAGTTCTTGTTTGCTTCGCTTCCAGAGCCTACGGTCTCCATGACCGCCATTCATGAACAGGCCGCAAAAGGTTGAGAACTGAGTCCAGCGGATATACAAACGTGGAGGAATTGTGCCACCTGAAAATCCGGCAATGTCAGAACCGATGACGCTGTAACCAAGCTTGGCACTTTTGAGAATGCTTTCGATCGCTGACTCAAATCCCTCAATTCCTTCCAGGGCGATATCTATTTTCTTTTCATCCTTTTCATCCAGCATTTCATTGGTAATCCATTTATGTTCCTGATCTCCAACCCAATTGACCGGTGAGGCATCAATGGGTGCAAATCCTTCGGGATGATATCCTCGATCTATGGATCTGGACAGGGTGACAAATTCAGGATTTTGCGAAAGACCATGCTTGTATTCATCTCGATAGTAATGATCCATATAGGTTCTGGTTGTCATTAGTCCTGTTGAAGTATTTTTATAAAATAACGGAATTGGCCCTAAATTGCTCCAAAAAAGCGTGGCTGTTCCATCTAGTTTCCAGCCGTCAATGCCCAGATCAAAGACGTTTTGCTGCAATCCTCGCCACCAAAGCAATGCCTTGGGATTGGTGTAATCTATAAATCCACCTTTGCCTTTCCACCACTTGTTTTGAGCACCATCAGAGACGAGGAATTCCTTGTTCTTTGTCTCCTCGAACCATGGTTCAGCATCTTTTAGAACAAGATCTTTATTATAACTATTTACCATGGTCGTCATCCATAATACCACCCGATAACCTTCATCCTGGAGTTTTGTAAACCATTGCCTGGGTTTGGGATAAAGCATGGTGTCGATATCAAAATCATTATACCTATAACTCCATGGGCTATCGATAATAATTGTTCTGACGGGAATATCATGTTTTGCGTAACCCTCTAGCAATTCATCAACATATTCGGCAGTATTTATATCATCTTCCCAAAGCCAGCATTCCAATGCCCATGCTGGAGTTAGAGGAGGATTTCCATGACGTTGCGCATTGAATGGCATTCCCCAAAATGGAAGTATAAGGTAAAAATATACTAACACCATTAATGAGGCTATGACTGTGATTAGTGATTTTGTAATCCTTATCAATTTGTACTTATCAATATTCAAGTTCTACTTTTGTTATGAGATGAATGAGTAAATGCTTAAATGGGTAAATGATTAAATTCAATATCGTCAGTTTTTTATTCTATCCCTCCTACGCTAAAGCTTCGGAGGACAAGCATTACCCTCTAATAAACATAAATTGGATTCGTAAAAACCCAGGATGTCCATTGATCATTTAGTTTCAGGCTTGCTACTATTCTGTAATTTCCTGGTTTGCTTTGAATAGCGAATTCATATTCATAAACATCTTCCTTTTCATCGACGGCTATCCCATTCCTGAAAAGTTGAAATTTTACAGGGAAAGGAGAAACAGCCTTTACCACCTCAACGTCTTTCACCAATACAGAATCACCTAAGATGGCAGATATTTCATCTTTTCCATCTATTGAAAAATATTGGAATCCCTGGGCTTCTGCCAAACTTTCAAATGAAATGAAAACATGGCCCTTGATGATGTTTTCTTTAATATTTACATTGGAAAATGTATCACAAAACACATGATTATTAACAAAATTATATGAATTGAAATACGGATCTATTTCCCATTTGAATGCCCAGCCAAATTCATCTGGTTCGTTCAAAAGTAATTTTTCTTTCCAGCCTGGTTTAGCGATGGAAAGCGTATCGGCATTTGGGCCAACCCATTCTACCATTCCGTTCTCGAGGTATTGCGCTCTAATACTTTGGTTGTTGTGTGCATCTACTGCAGCAATGCCTACGATCCTTCTTCCCAGATTTAATGAATCCCAATTAGATAGAATTTCTGTTTGGTCATCATATAATTCTCTAAAGCCCCAATGGCGGTATGTATCACCGTTGACCATAATATTAATGACAAAGGGAATAATACTCTCCTCGTCCAACAGATCTGTATGGATGTTGTAAATCTCCATGGCCTGGTAGTCTGGGTTTTGCCAATGGTGAGGTTTTTCGGAATGTACATAAGTTACCAACCCTCCGTTTTCAACAACTTCATGGATTACATTTTCTTCACCTTTACTCCAGTCTAAGGTTACGCTATCGAATGGACTGACCATCAATCCTGAACTATATTCAGTTCCCGATTCCATGATGATGCCATCGAAAACGCCATGGTATGCGCGTGGAAATGTATCAGAATTTCCATGAGGGTGATCGGAAAAAAAGATAAATTCGAGCTTTGCTTGTTTGGCAGCAGATAGTATCTCAGGAAGCACACCCCTGCTATCGTGTGACCAGTAGGAGTGAGCATGAATAATACCTTTATGCTCTTGAAGGGAAATATACTGATCGGGTTTTTTGTATGTTGACCAAAGGACAGTCCGTTCTTTTTCTAAGCGGGGATAGCTCACCCAAAGTCTCCAGAATGAAGGCCCGACATAAATGACGACCAGAATTACAATAGCAGATAAAAAAATCAGGAAGATGTATTTAGTAATTTTTTTCATTCTAAATCGCTTTTCGATGTGTTAAATTTTATAGTCAGTAAAATTTTGGCTCAATGTGAAATGCAGTAGGTCATCATCATTGCCACAGATTCACAGATTATAATAATACCCTTTTTCCCCAGTAGAGTCACTCGAAGAGCTCAAGAATTAACTCCCAACTCCCGTCTTCCGGCTACTCACTATTCCCATTAAAATAACATGAGAATTACTACAAGTACTTTTGAAACCATCGAATTCCATCTGGGTAAACCTTGTCAATAGGAATATCATGATGCTTAGTGGGATACCAAATAATTTCTTTTGGTTCCTTTGCAATCTTAAACATTAGTTTACTCATTATTGGAGGTACAATGTCGTCATTTTCGGCGTTGATCATGAGAAGCGGTCTTGGAGATATTTTTTTCACAAAATTGTTTGGTTCAATCATGCTGAGATAGTCTTTTGTGTCATCGGACAGCGCATCCATGCCAAACATAAGATGCATACCGCCACCGGCAATTGTAATTACAGGTACTTTAATTCTTGGCTCCACGCCTGTAAAGATTGTTCCAATAATTCCACCAAGACTAATTCCATAATAACCAATTCGCTCAACGTTGAGTTCTTTCCTGGTTGCTATAAAATCTACTGCCCGACGCAAATCAAATACTGTCTGAATAATGATATCTCTGGTCCAGTATCGATATCCATCCGTAAAGCTAAAATCATAATCATCGATCTTGCGGTCACCGTGGTTGGCGATGTCGAGTCGCAGTACAGCATATCCACTTTTTAGGAAGTAATCGGTTCCTGTTTCTATGTAGTCAACAGTTTTACGATCACCAAGCCCATGCATTAAAATGATTACCGGACATGGGTTGGCACTTGTTTTCGGAACAGAGAGTAGGGCAGTTACTTTTTGATTGTGAACGCTTTCGAAGGTAACATCGAATAGTTTGAAATTGCTGGAGTCTTGAAGAAGATTCACAGCTTCTTTGAGAGGTAAGTCTTGGTCGTAGTTATAAAAATTATAAATCGAAAACTCCTCTTTCGAACCGCAAGAACTAAAGATTAGCAATATAATACCCACTAAGATTTGCTGACAATAATATTTCATACTTGCCAACAATTATAGGACTTCATCATCATCCACAACAAACACCCTGGTGCTTTTAGTATAATTTGCTCCGCTACCATCCGGATATTCCAAGTCAATGTAAAATGCCTTGAAGCCACTTGCAGGGAAATCAATTTCTGTATCTACCAACCCGGATGCAGAAAAGCTGAGTTCTTTAGATGTCCATGTTTCATCACGGAAATCCCTATCGTCAGAGCTGGCCGTCCAGAGATAGGAATTGATGAGATCATTTGCCGACCCTTGTACTGCAATGGAAACGCCTTGAGATGTTTCATTAAAATCCCAGGAAAGTAGAGGATATGGTTTTTGTGCTAAAGTATTCCCAAAGAAAGCACTAATTGCAAGCACGGCTTTTTCGCCACCATCAACACCTCCCAAATTATGCCCGGCATTTGGTTGGTAGTGAATGTAGTTTTCACCGGGAATTTCATTTAAATAATTTTTAATTGCATCTACTGGCCAATACGGATCATTTGTTCCAAGAATAATTAGCTTGGGTATGGTAAGATTTTCTCTGTATGAATAGGGATCAATCATGGTGACGATTTTATTTCCCTGAGGTGTATTTATTGACTGAGGAATACCAAGATCAACATAGTCCTGGATTTGCGGACTGTAATCTCCCCAAGCTTCCAGTTGATAGTTTAGGCTTACGGTCATATTAAGAATATCAATCACCGCCGGTGCAATACCTTTAACACGATCATCATGAGCAGCGGTAAGCCAGGTAGTCCAACCACGCTTGGAGGCACCAACAACGATAAACCTATTTATATTTTGCTGAAGATCCTGCTTGGTAAATTCCTGTATGGCATCCATGGCTTTTATAGCACTTTTCGTCATCGGAAACATCAGTGGCCACGTAAAGTCTCCATCAATATTAAATTGATGGAGCGTATAAGAAATTAATGCATCTTCATAGAGATTATCGAAAAAAGGTTGATTGGGGGTTTGTCGCAGTAGGGCTACAATTGCGTTGTTTTTAAGTGCAAGAATAGAAGCGACGAAGGTTTCTCCATCATTTTGCCCGGCCCACTTTGGTTCTTCATCCTTATTATCTCCTCCGGTAATCCACAACAATGCACCATCATACTGGACATTGGAAGGAACAAGAATTGTAAGCTGGTGCGTCCAGATGTGCTCCCTCCATTTTTGAGATGTTAGCTTGAGATCGTAGGCAGTAACACCAAGGAGATTATAAGTAGATTTTTTCTCCCAAGTAAAAGTTTCATCATCATTTTCAAGGTAGTCAATCATGGCGGTTTCTGCTGTAGAAACCTTGGGGATAGGCAGTTCTTCTTTTTTTTGCGGAGAGCAATAGGTGAAGATCAAGCCGGATAAAAGGAAAAATAGAATTTTATGACTTTTGAGCTTTGTGTTCTGCATAGTGAATCCGGATTTAATAGATTATTTGGTTTTACTGTTAATTTAATAAAAATGACTAAATGATAGAATGACTAAATGCAAAAATAATTGAAGATGATAATTTTTGCACTAAAAATATGTATTAGATCTGATTTTTCTGTTTAATCCCTCCTATGCTAAAGCTTCGGAGGACAAGCATTCTCTCATTTTATCATATACATATTTTATCATTTATATATTTAAGCATTCTATCATTCCTT
>CAZDRA010000070.1:16014-23921 GCA_964507705.1 uncultured Roseivirgaceae bacterium
ATTTTATCATATACATATTTTATCATTTATATATTTAAGCATTCTATCATTCCTTCATTCCATTCTTATTTTACAAAAACTTCTTTAGCATCTGTCACAAACATTCTCGTGCTTTTTGTGTATTCATCGCCAATCGGATCGACATATTTCAGGTCAACATAAAAGGCTTTATATCCAGACTCGGGATAGTCAATTGCCGCTTTTACATTTTTTTTATTTTTGGCATTCAGGCTTTTCCCTGTCCATTTCTCATCTCTGAAATCTCTGTCTTCAGAATCCGCTGTCCAAACAATTGCATCAACCAGCTTGTCGGCGGTTGATGTAGCACTAAGCTCAATTTTAGAATCGTTTGTAGAAATATTCCAATCACAAATGGGATATGGAATATTGTTCAATGTAGTTCCAAAGAAAGAGCTCAATGCCTGAAGAGCCTGTTTTTGATCACCAAGACCATGACCGGCATTGGGTACATAGTGAATGAAGTTTTGACCGGGAATGCTATCAATGTAATTTTTAATTGCATCGACAGGCCAATATTCATCATTTGCACCAATAAAAATCATTTTAGGCATCGTGAGATTTTTACGATAAGCATATGGGTCAATCATTTTAGTGATTGCATCACCTTTTTCAGTATGGACTTGTTGCGGAATTTCTAATTTCGTATAATCTTCAATTTGAACACTATATTCTTTCCATACTTCAAGCTGATAGTCCAAGCTAACTGGCATATTTAATACGTCAATCACCATAGGAGCAATCGCTACTACCCTGGGATCCTGGGCACCTGTGAGCCAGGTAGTCCAGCCCCGCTTTGATGCTCCCGAAACAACAAAGCGATTAATATTGGCGATCGATTCTTTTTTAGAGAATTCCTGTACGGCATCCATGGCTTTTACTGCAGTTTTTACCATTGGGAAAAGCAGTGGCCAGGTAAAGTCGCCATCATTTTTGAAATTGTGAAGGGTGAACGAAATTAGTTGATCCTCAACAAGTCCATCGTACAAAGGTTGATTTGGAGTTTGTCGAATAATTGAGACTATAGCCTTATTTTTAGCTGCAATTATTCCCATACTTTGAGTCAGATCATCTTCATGTCCACTTATATTTGGCTCACCTGTTTTCACACTGCCACCGGCGATAAGTAATAGTGCGCCATCATTATTAATTTTTTCTGGAACTAATATCGTCAATTGATGTTTCCATACATGTTCACGCCATTTTTGAGAAGTGAGTATGAGATCATAAGCCGTCACATTATGGCCAATATTATAAGATTCCTTCAATTCCCATTTATATGTCTTATCTCCATTGTCAAGATAACTTTGTAGTGCTGTTTCCGGGGTTATAGAGATATCTTTTTTCGCTGAGAAAGAAAAGATAAGAAGTAGAAATACTAGCTTAATGGAATGGTTTTTTATGAGATTCATTTTTAAATATTTATTTAATAGAAATTAATTGGTCGCTTCAGGGCTTTCCTGGACTAGCATAAGTGATTCCTGGATGAGAATTTCTGCGGTCATTTCTCCAAGACTTGTTTTACTTATATATTCATATCTTTCAAAACTGTTGTAATCTTCCTTGGTGATGATGTACCCAAATGCATCGTTAGTAAGGCCAAACAGAAAGGGTTTTTTAGTATGCATATTTCTTTTCAAATAGAAACCAATATTTGGAAGTGCTTCACCTGGTATGGTTAAAATTTGAGCATCTCCAATATTCAGTAAGTTCAGGGTCGTTTCTATATTGTATCCATTAGTGAGCATTTTCTTCATTGGAGAATTGTCAATGATCAAGCGCATCAATTCTGAATCTATGGGAAACTCAACAATTTTTGCGCCACAATACAAATTGGGGTCAGTTTGTATTTCAGCACTTTCGATTATTGACAATGCCTGGTCTGCGAGTAACTCTCCAATACGTGTGCATTCCTCATAGTCACTTGCTTCTTCACCATTTGGTCTTCTGTTGTCTGCAGTGACCATGCCTCCCTGTGCACTGTTCATGAATATAGCTATTCCTCCTACTTTAGATTCTATTCGATCGTAAAGCGGTCCACAAACATCTGGAGAGAGAATCCCTCGGCTGTTGCCGATCACTTCTGGATGGATGGCATAATTTACCAATGTTGATATTACTTTGTCTTTATTATTTCCCGCAGTACCAATAGCTTGAATCACACCACATCTGGGATCATATAATTTGTGGGCATAATAATTATAAGCTATTTTTCCTTTTGCTTCTCCAACAGCGATTTTTAGTACGGCAGGCTCAAGGTTTTCAACAGCTTCATTTACAGCATCTGCAATTTGCTGAACACACCACCCTAAATATTCCATATCCGCTAACACTTCTCCTTTCTCATTTGGAAACCCATAGGCATCCGGTGCGCTATGTGTGTGCGTGGCACCAATTAATATATTTTCCGGTGGAATGCCTTTTATCAATGCTCTTGATTTATCTCCAAGAATTGCAGGCCATCCCAGATTGTCAACACCCACAATGGCAACCCTTGTCTCACCTTTTTCAAGAACCATTACTCGAACAAACAAATCTCCATTTTTTTGAGTTACGGGTTTAGGAGTTCCAACTCCTCCGGAAACCGGAAGCAAAGGATTTGGAGTGATCACCCTCAGAGCAGCCCCAGCTTTAAAATCCTGTGCATTAATAGTGAAACTTAAAAAGCAAACTAAAACAGCAGTAGTGAAAACAAATATTTTATTCATTTCTATTAATTATCAATAATTACTATACGCAAATATACAAAATATAGTATGCATGCATACTATATTTTGTATATTTGGTAATAAGTTCTATCATTTGCACCCATAATAAGTAGATGTTGATTATCTTGTAATAAGAATGGTTTACATAAAATATGTTATGATATAAAATAAATCATGGTATGAAAAGATTCAATTTAAGTATTCTAGATAGACTTAATTGTTAAATGCTCGCCTTGACTAATGTAGATGCGAGCCATAAAAATTAATTGATTATTCTACCGATTTAAGAATTATAATTTATAAAAACTCATAAATGAGAAAGGTTTCAAAATTGATAATTGTAGCGTCACTGATTTCTGTAGTTTTAAACTGTTCCACAAAAAATGAACAAACTGTAGTTTATACTCCTGGAAGTTTTGGTGCTATTTCTAACTTATTGTTTCCAACCCATATTCCCGATCGCATCATTTTGAATCTTACCGAAGATCCTACCCACTCTGTTGCAGTAAATTGGAGAACGGACACCACAGTTCACAATGCACATGTGCAGGTAGCCGTTGCATCGCATGGCCCGGAGTTTCTGGATGAGGTAAAAGATATAAAAGCAATCACAGAATTTTTTAGTCACAAATCAAAAAATGATCCGCTGGTGGTTGCACACTATCATGCTGCAATTATTCCTGACCTGAAGGCTGGTGGAATATATGTTTATAGGGTAGGTTCAGAATCGGGGTGGAGCGAATGGTTTCAAATCCATATGCCGGAGCCGGAAAAGAAAATATCTTTCGTTTATTTTGGTGATGCTCAAAATAGTGTAAAATCAATGTGGTCAAGGGTGATCAGGCAATCTTATGGTTCTGCCCCGGATGTGGATTTTATGCTGCATGCCGGTGATTTAATAAATAGGCATGACAGAGATGAAGAATGGGGTGAATGGTTTTATGCAGGGTCATTTATTCATGCTATGGTGCCAAGCGTGATGACCCCCGGTAACCATGAGTACAAAAATGTTGTCTTATCTCCACAATGGAGACCACAATTCAATTTGCCATTAAATGGCCCTAAGGGTTTGGAAGAAACGTGTTTCGAAATTAATTATCCAAACATGAAAGTGGTGTCATTGGATGCAGAGCAGATAGACGAATCTGAAAAGTTTAAAATAGCCCAGCGAGATTGGCTTGATTCTATACTCATCAATAACCCAAGAAAGTGGACAGTAATAACTTTTCATTATCCAATTTTTTCTACCAAGCCAAACAGAGACAATATTGAATTTCGATCTATGTTCAAGCCAATCTTTGACAAGCACAAAGTTGATATTGTACTTCAGGGTCACGATCATGCCTATGGTAGGGGAATGGTAAATAATGTGCCTACCGGATATAATGTAAGAGAAAAGACCTCGGGAACAATGTATGTAGTATCGGTAAGTGGTCCAAAGCAATATGCTGTTTCCGATGATCAATGGATGGATCGCCGCGCCGGAAATACGCAGCTTTTCCAGATAATTAGCATTGAAGGGGAGAAGCTATCGTATGAAGCGTTTACGGCTACCGGTGAACTTTACGATGCGTTTGATTTGATGAAATCTGAAAACGCACCAAACAAGCTGATCAATAAAATCCCGGATTTTCCAGAGAGAGGGAATAAGGAATAGGGACAAAGTGAGAGGTCGGATTTTTCAATTAAAACTGAATATTTATAATAGGATCAAAATTTTTATCAGAAAGCATGAAGAAGTTTTTAGGTACTGTTTTATTCATTTTCTATGTATTCCTATCTTTTGGGCAGGGTGCAGTAGATCAAATCCGTAAAGATTTTTTAGATGCAAAATCCAGCATAGTACTTGTTGCAGCACACCGAGCGGCACATATTCATTATCCGGAAAATTCACTTCCTGCAATTCAGGAGGCCATCAGGTTAGGGGTGGATATTGTAGAGCTAGACGTGAAGGTCACCAAAGACGGTGTAGCGATCCTTATGCATGATGAGACAATAGACCGCACAACAACTGGCTCAGGAAAGCCTTCAGATTATACACTGGAAGAATTGAAAAAATTTAGCTTAGTACACAAGAAGGAAACTACCAATGAACAGATTCCAACTTTTGAAGAAGCACTTAAACTGGTGAAAAATAATATAATGGTGGATATTGATTTGAAAACGGGTCAATTAGATCCGATTATTGAGGCCATCAAAAATCAAGCATGCGAAGATCATGTTTTCTTTTTCGATAACGATTATAATGCGCTGCAATACATTAAGAATTCAGATGTTGAATTTATGCTAATGCCCAGGGCTTATTCTTATGAAATGGCAGATTCAGCCATTGTGAGGTTCAACCCGGAAGTTGTTCACATCGATTTTTCATTTTATAATCAAAAAGTTATTGACTTAATAAAATCGAATAACGCCAGAGTTTGGATCAACGCTTTAGGAGGTATTGATCCTAGATTGGGTACCAAAAAAGAAGATAGCTCCATGGATAAAATATTGAAATATAATGCAAATATCATCCAGACAGATCAACCGAAATTGTTGCTTGAAGCGCTAAGAAAGAGAAATTTACATCGTTGATTATAAATAGAGGTCCCCATAAAAACCTATTGAAAACTAAGAAAAAGTAACAATAATTAAAAAAGCAAACCAATGAATACGAAACGAATTATAGTCATGCTGGCCATTGCAACAATGATGTTTCATGCTTGCAATCAAAAAAATAAAAGTGAAGAAGAAGTAGTCAAAGAAGCTGCGACCTGGGCCGAGAAACTTGGCTATCCTGCCGGCAAAAAAGTGATTATGCTCCATGCCGATGACGCAGGACTCTGTGAAGAAGCAAATATTGCAATTAAGAAATACTTAAAAGAAGGACATATCCAATCTGCATCTGCTATGCCTCCATGCCCTAAATTTGATGAATTTATTCTGTGGGCAAAAGAAAACCCTCAATATGATGTAGGCCTTCATCTGACTTTTACAAGTGAGTTCCAAAGGTACAGATGGTCAACTGTGCTGCCGGTAGATCAAGTACCAAGCCTCAATGATGAAGATGGTAAAATATGGCTTGAGATTAGTGACGTACTGGCCAATGCTACTGCTGAAGATGTAGCAAAAGAAATTAGAGGACAGATAGATAAATCCATTGCATTGGGTTTTCGCCCGAGCCATATAGATACGCATGAAGGTACGCTATTTGCACATCCGGATTATACTAAAGCTTTTTTGCAAATAGCTATGGAATATAATATACCGGCAAATATTATGGATTTTTCGGATTCAACTGTTATTGCTTTTTTCAAAAAGAAGGGTATTCCAATTTCAGATGAGTATATAAAGTATATCGATGCCTACACATTACCAAAATTGGATTTTATGGTGCCTGTTCACCCGGCAGATACTTACAAAGAAAAAATTGAAAATTTTAAAAAGGCCATAAATTCCTTGAAACCCGGACTAACCGAAATACTATCATTTCATCCAGCAATTGAAACTGATCAACTGAAGGGGATCACCTATTCTTGGAAACAGCGCGTATGGGAAGCCAAGATGTTTGCCGATCCGGAACTGATTCAGTTCCTCAAGGATGAAGGAATTATTTTTACCAATTGGACAGAAATAATGAAACGGTTTAATAAGCTAAAGCCAGAAAAAAAGTAATAAATTTTGGAGATAAATAGATTTTTGATTGACAGCCCAAGTGTCAAATTGATATATTGCAAAAGCAAATTATAATATAATATTCATCTCCTCAATTTAATTTTCATGAAGCCTAATTCACTCATTCTCAAAATAATATTTATTTATATCATTGGGCTTTTTGTGGTTATTGGCTGCACGCCCAAGCAAAAGGAGCAAAATACACAGATATACAAAAAAGGCACCTTTGGGTATGATGCTGAATTCTTATCAAAATACCAGGAAACTATTCTCTTGAAAAATGGCAAGGCCCAATTGCTGGTGTGTCCTGCATATCAGGGGAGGGTGATGACAAGCACATCTGATGGTATGTCAGGGCTAAGCTACGGATGGTTAAATTATAATTTGATTAAATCAGGAAAGTTTGTCGATAAAATTAATGCTTTTGGAGGAGAGGACAGATTCTGGATTGGCCCTGAAGGGGGGCAATTTTCTATCTTCTTTAAAAAGGGGGATCCATTTAATCTGGATACTTGGCAAACACCAGCTCAAATTGATTCTGAACCATTTAATTTAATTGCTAAAAGTGAAAAAAATGCGGTTTTTGCAAAGGAGTTTAAATTAACCAATTACAGCGGAAATGAGTTTAATCTTAAAGTCGATAGAGAAATTTCATTATTGTCTGTTCAGGAAGCCTCTAAGTTATTGTCTTCCCAACTACCTCAAAATATTAATATTGTAGCCTATCAGTCAAATAATAAAATCACCAATACCGGTGACACGCCATGGACAAAAGAAACAGGAGCACTTTCCATCTGGATATTGGGGATGTTTAACCCCACGCCAAATATGACCATCGTGATACCATTTAAACAGGGGGATGAGTCAGATTTGGGGCCAATTGTCAATGATACTTATTTTGGCAAGGTGCCGGCAGAAAGATTAATTATTGGCGATGGCGTGCTATATTTTAAAGGAGATGGACAATACAGAAGTAAAATTGGGTTAAACCCAAAACGAGCATTGCCTGTGATGGGTAGCTACGATGCTGATAGTAAGGTGCTGACTATTGTGCACTATACAATTACCGCCGGCATATCGGACTATGTCAACTCTATGTGGGAAATCCAGGAACGCCCATTTGCAGGAGATGCGGTCAATTCTTACAATGATGGCCCTGTAGATGGAAATGCACTGGGGCCATTTTATGAGTTAGAAAGTTCATCTCCGGCTGCATTTTTAGATTCTGGGCAAAACATGAATCACAAGCACACTACAATTCACATTCAAGGTGATGAGCTAAAACTCGATAAAATATCCAGGGCAGTTTTGGGAGTTCCCATTGACAAAATAAAAGGGGTGTTTGAGTAAGTCGATGAAATTTCTCAAAGGTCTTTATTCTGCCAACAGAATAGTTTCCTGCTTTTGCCTATCAGTTGAGCTTATCAAAATCTGCAAATGTGCAATAAGTTGCATGCATATGAAGGGTGCTCTAGTGTAAAGAGTCTTTAAAAGACGAATTATTAGGATTATAAGTCCAGTCAA
>CAZDRA010000071.1:0-23341 GCA_964507705.1 uncultured Roseivirgaceae bacterium
TGAATTCATGGGTCATATTATTGATAAAGTCATTTTTTATTTCTGATATTTTTTTCTGCTTCATGATGGTGTAAAGCGCATACCAAAATATCCCAATGATCACCACTACCAACAATATTGACGATGCCAGCGAAAACCATATTTTTCCGATAAGAAATGTTTGTTGATCGGGGAAAAAAACAACAAGGTAGTGCTCTGTAGGAATAATGTCTCTGGTAAATAGATTGGTTCGAAATTCAGATTTTACCAATTCATCAATATGATTATTGGCATTGGTCAATACTATTTTGTGTTGAGCGCCATCTAACACGCTATAATCAAAACCAATATCAATTCCGTGGTTTTGAAGCGAAGCTGTGAGCAAGGTCAACAATTGTCGCTTATCAATTCTATTTTCCAGTTTTCTTTCTTTAGAAAGCAGTTCATTGAGCACAACTGTGACCATTTCCGTTTTCTCTTCTACCTTTTTTATTGTCCGTTCCGATGAAATATCATATTCTTCGACAGAGTCTATGTTTGCTCTGAACCTCTTCACTTCTATCAAAACATTCTCATCGATCAACACCCCTGAAGACCCAGCAAAAGGTTTGTCCATTTCCAGGGTTTTATCCAATTTATGGTGATCGCTATTTGTACTATCTAAATCGAAATATAATTTGCTGATGTCTTCTTCTTTAATCAGCATATGATTTCCTGAATCTCTTTGCCTATTGGTACTTATAAATTTTATACTGTCAAGCCCAATCCAGGTTTTTCCCTGACGTGAATATTGAAGTTTCTTAGCTGCGGTATAAACTATTTCTTGCTGCTCTAATTTATTTGAAACAGAATTCAGGGCATCGTGAACGCTCCTTTTGAACCTATCTTCACTGACATCAATGGCCTTATTTATCCAATACATTTGGAAAGAAATCAGACCAACCAGTGCCAATCCCATTAGTAAAATAATCCATTTTAGCTTGCGCTGCGTCATAAAACAAAATTACGTCAATTATGCCAAATTGATTTATTTTTAACATTTTTTAACATTTATAAAGTCTTCAAAAATGCAATCATAGCCATACTGGATCTAAATATTTGAAAAGGTCGTTGTGCTTAAAATTGAATATTTAAAGTAGAATACTAACTTTGCCAAGATTTGTGAAGTGGAAGGTACGCCCTTCCACTTTTTTTGATTTTATTATCTTTAAAAAATGGAAATAGTAAATAACAGGTACACAATTCAGGGATTAGACCTTCTGGATGTAGTGAAAGAATTTGATAGTCCTCTCTATGTTTATGATGCCGCAAAGATTGGTCAGCAGATTGATAATTTGAAATCTGCTTTTCCGGGAATGGATCTAAAAATAAAATATGCCTGCAAATCATTGACCAATATTTCAATATTAAAACTTATCAGAGCCAAAGGCGCTGAGTTAGATACTGTTTCTATTCAAGAAGTTAAGCTGGGGTTGAAGGCGGGTTTTAAACCAGAAGAAATTCTTTTTACGCCTAATTGTGTTTCAATCGATGAGATCAAGGCTGCCGTAAAACTCGGCGTCATGATAAATATTGATAATATTTCTATCCTTGAACAATTCGGCCACGAATATCATAATACTGTTCCGGTATGTATTCGGTTAAATCCGCACATTATGGCCGGTGGGAATAAAAAAATATCTACAGGGCATGTCGATTCTAAATTTGGCATTTCAATATTTCAATTGAGGCATTTGCACCGAGTGATCAAATCAAATAATATTCATGTAATTGGATTGCATATGCACTCTGGTTCAGATATTCTGGATGCCGAGGTATTTTTACGTGGAGCAGATGTGCTCTTTGAAGCAGCCATGGATTTTCCGGATCTTCAATTTATTGATTTTGGTAGCGGATTTAAGGTAGCCTATCGTGAAGGCGATGTAACTACTGACATTCAAGACTTGGGTGTTAAATTATCTAAGGCATTCAAAGATTTTTGCAAGGATTATGGGAGGAAGCTTGAGATATGGTTTGAACCTGGCAAATATATCGTGAGCGAAGCGGGTTATTTTTTGGTACGAACAAATGTAATCAAAACCACGCCTGCCACAGTTTTTGTTGGTGTAGAATCGGGATTGAATCACCTTGTTCGTCCAATGATGTACGATTCATTCCATGATATTGTAAACATCAGCAAAATTAATGGCACCAAGAGAATTTACACAATTGTGGGCTATATCTGCGAAACGGATACATTTGGTTTAGACAGAAAACTGAGTGAGGTTCATGAAGGTGATATTCTTGCTATAAAAAATGCGGGTGCCTATGGGTTTATGATGGCTTCTAACTATAATTCCAGACTAAAACCAGCCGAAGTATTGATTATTGATGGCAAGGCAAAGTTGATAAGAAAACGAGAAAAATTTGAAGATCTTTTCACTAATCAAGTGGAGATTGATATTTGATTTGGGTGACTTATTTTTATCATGCTGCTAGTGCCTGTTTGATGTGCATTAACGATGTGCCGATGGTTAAATAGAGGGTTTTCAGTAACTCTATAAATAATCTCCCCTGAGCGTTCTAAATCGTTTCCTGGCTTCGGCAGCTTTGTTGCTCCCAGGATACTTGGTGAGAAAGGAACGGTAAATTTCCTTGGCTTTTTCTTTTTCGCTAAGTTGTTCTTCGTAGATGGTACCAATCAAAAATAGTGCATCGTCTCCAAGGATATCGCTACCATAATTATCAACTATATTTTGCAATAGCGAAATTGCTTTTTGAAAATGACCCATTTCCAAATTGAGGTTTGCCTGTTTAAAAAGTATTTCATCTACAAGAGGGTGCTCAGGAAAATTTTCTTTTAGTTTTCCAAGAGAGTCGAGAGCTTCAATTTTTTTGTTTTGAAATATTAATAAATCGATTTCAGAAAATTTTTTCATCGCTAAATCTCCTGTATCCAATTTTGTATTATCTTTTATCAATAAACTCAGCGACATGGCGTCATTGGCGATCTCACGAGTTGTAGCCATTTTCAATATATCCAGATGGCTTTGTGCAAGAGCAAAATCACCTCGATAGTAAGACAATTTAGCATTTCTCAATTTTGCTTCATAACCCATTGGGGTATCTTTTCCAGATTTTTCAACCTGCGAATAAAGAAGGGTAGATTCCCAGGGCTCACCAATTAGCAAATATATATCTCCCAAATCCAGCTTCGACTTGTCAATAATTGATTTGCTGATTCTTGGTACTTTTATAATCTTTTCAAGTATCATAATTGCCGAATCATGCTCTTGAAGATAAAAAGCAAAAAGTAAAGCTTCACTTCTCAGCGCTTCTATTGTATTTTGATTCAGGCCAATATCCCTAACTAATTCTCTATAATCATTTATCAAAATTCTAATTTCCGCATCGTCAACCGGAAAAGTATTTTTAACTATTTCCTCTCTACAACTTATCACCAATCGTTTGGCAATTTGAAAATTAGGTGTACCAGGATATTTATCAATGACATAATCAAACATCTTTACAGCATTCTTAAAGTCTCCATTAATCATAGAAATTCTACCTATTTCCATCACTCTAACACCATTAAGTTTCTTTCTTTTATCCATTGCTCTGGCTTGAATAAAAGCAGAATAAAAATTTTCCTGCTGGATATTTACCCAAATAAGGAGCTCATTATAAACCATGTTATTTGGTGATCGCTGTACTTTATCAGACATCATGGTTTCGAATAGTTCCAAATCTTCTTCTTCCCGAAGTATATTTTGTAATATATTTTTAATTGATCTGATGTTATTAGGATTTTGATTGACATAATTGAGGTATTCATCAATCATTTCCTTTTTCCTATTTAGCAACCTATTGAGGCTAGCCATTTGAATAGAATAAGCCATTGGGTCATTAATTTTTTTTCTGCTTTGAGCGTAGGTTTCTATGGCATATTCATACTGTCTGATTTTGGTGAAATGCTGCGCACTAATTCGTGCTTTAAAAGAATCATTAGAAAAATTATCAATGAGCTTGTCGAAATATTTTTTTGTTTGAGCAGTATTATTCATCTGCACATAAATCAATCCTTTGTCTATTTGATAAAATAAATTTGATGGGTATTTTTTAATGGCTTTATCTATATATTTTTCAGCTTCATCAAACCTTCCGGTCATGAGCATAAGCTGAAAATAATTATCATGAATGAGTGGTATATTTTTTGGATTCTTTTCTAACTTTTCAAACAATAAAAATGCTTTATCATTTTCACCTTGCTGCAAATACTGATTTGCCAATTGAACTTCAGAAGTATTCTGAGCATTTAATTGTATGGTGAAAAATACCATACAAAAAACGATAGAAAAGTACATCTGATTTTTAGTTGTCAACATATAAAGATGTCTAATAATAATATAATAGATATATAAAATATTATTATAAAGTATTAGGTCTGTGGATAAGTGGATAAATAATTTTTTATTTCTTGCAAATTACAATTGTTAATGAAATATGTATTAGTTAATGTTTACTAACATTTTATACACAATTAAAGTATTAAAAATCAATCGATTATAAGTTGTTAACATTTGATGGTATAAATTTGATTTATTTAAATGATTTAGCTTTTGTCAATAACCTTGTTGAAAAGTGAGAGATATAAAAAGTTATCAACACAGTTTTTCAATTTATAATGGGAAGTTGATTGTCAATGTTTAAAACTTAAGTTATCAATATATTATCCATAAGTTATACACAGATTAAAATGTAATATCTAATGACGTTTGCCAGTCAGCTCTTATGATTAGAAGCTCCGGATAAATGTAAACTGGCTCTGGCTCTATTTGTTTTTTCATATTTCCTTGACTCCATTTTCCATCATTATTAGCATCAATAAGAACCCTTAATTTATATTTATCAGGTGCTATATTGTTGAATATTATCGACTTTTCATTTTTACTTTCTTTAATAATTTGAAAGTCTTGTGTTACCAATTGAACAATGTAATTTATATAGCTTGTTTCAATATTAATTATTTGAATTCCGTTTTCCTGCGGTACAATAAAATTGTAATTGTAACTCATCGTTTTACTTGTATCTAGATCTGCACTAATAAATGAACCGTTTCCAAAATATAGTTGAAGTCCTTGATTTAATTTTTTTTCCTCTTTTTTCTTCTTGGATATTTGTTGTTTGACTTTGGTTTCTTTTTGAGTTGTTGAAACAGAATCTCTTTTTAATTGATTGAGTTTTATTCTTCTGTTAAGAATAGTATCTGCTTTGCTTTTATCAATATCTATACTAAATGTAAGCAGATCTTTCTGGTTGTTCCATTTGAATATTGAATCGTGAATAGCTAAGATTTTGGTTGTATCAAATTGAACAAATATGCTATCAGTATTTACAGAAATTATGGGTTTATTAAAGTCAATTTTTAGATTGATTTTGGTTTCAATTGCTTTTTTACTTTTTGGGAATACTTCTATTTTGAATTTTTCTGTTTTTCTTTTGCTTTGAATAAATTTTACAAATAGCGTGTCACTTACACTATTATCGATAGAATCATAAGCAGTAAATGAAATTTGTATGCTATCGTTTTCAGTAATATTATTATAAAACCTGATTGATTTATTTTTCTTAGCTATATTTGTTATAACCTGTTTGTCTTTTTGTAATGGTGTAACACTATAATTTACTAAGTATTTGTTGAAATTTATATCAAAGTATTTACCAGAGGCAAGTGCAGTCATATATTTTAAATCTGTTAAATCAAGACTGACAAGATCAATGGTATTCGTTATTATATCAGACATTAGATTTAAGGTATCTTTTTTAAATCCGTAAGTTTCATTATTTGATTCAAGTGTTAAATTTTTGTTATCGTCTCTGAAGGCGTAGAGAAGGTACTGGCCAATTTTTATATTTTCTATTTCATAATACCCCTCTTCATCTACTTCAGTAAAATAGTAAGGCGATCCATTAAATATTGTAACAGTATCATTCGCATTGTAAATTCCTACAACAATGTTTTCAAGCGTATCGAATGTTAATAGATCTTTCACATATCCGTTTATCGACATTGAGTCAATAAAGGATCCTGTGCTGAAGGTAAATTTATTATCTTTTGTTGGGTTCTTTTCAGTGATATCCTGTATAGATTCCCTGAAATTTAAAGTGTATGTAGTGCTATCTTCAAATGCCTCTTCGAAATTTAGTTTTATAACATTTTTTTTTATGGTGTATTCATAATCAGATTCAATATGAGGAGTAATAATCAATTGTTCTTTGATTTTGATAACATTGATTCTCTCATCATATTCCATAACTATAGTTTTCCCGTTGTAGTTGATGCTTTTATCAAGAGGGATTGTAAGTAATCTTATTGGAGATATAGTGTCTCTCGGGCCACCGCTTGGAGGAGTTACGTTGGCACAAGAAGTGAGTAGCTGATATAATGTAGTTGCTATACAGAGAGATATAAAAATCTTGTTCATTTGCCGACGATATATATAAGGCTTGAATAATTATTTTTGTTCTTTTTAGCATATGTATTTGATACATAGCCATTTATAAATGATTTTAGATAGTTGGCCTTACTATTTTTATATTTTTCGCTTAATAGACTAACATAATATGCATCAAATTTCATAGGCACTATTTTAAGCACTTTTAAACCATGATATTTGAGTAGTAACTTCATTGTGTCTGGGGAGAAATGATATAGATGTCTTGGCACATCATACGCAGCCCAGTTATTTTTATAAAGTTGAGCATCATAACTTTTATAGTTTGGAACCGCAATAATAAATTTTCCTTTTTTTAATAATTTAGATTTTAGTTCTTCCAGGGTATAATTCAAACCTGGTATATGTTCCAATGTATGCCAAAGCGTAATTAGTGAAATTTTATCTATAGATTTTAGCTCCTGGATATTTTTGATAATTTTACTTTTGACTAAACCTGTAGCCATTTCTCTTGCTTGATCATCTGGTTCTAAACCATTTACTTTCCAACCATTATTTTTGCAAGCATTTAAAAATTCACCAGTTCCACAACCAAAATCAAGTAACGATTTATCTGATGATATTGAGTTAAGCAGTCTTACCTTTTGCGATAAGGTAATTTTTCTAACTAATTTATAAATGGTGTTTGTTAAGTTGTTACTATTATTTGTATGAGAAATATATTTATCAGACTTATAATATTTGTAAATGTGATTTTCTTTGGGCCTTGGGTTAGTAAATAGAAAAGAGCAGTTTATGCATTTAGTTATATTAAAACTTTCCTTAGTGAGCATATGATCTTTGCATATCATATAATTTGTTAATTCTGAACTATTGCAAATAGGGCAATTTTCTATTTTTTCAAACATATTATTTTTTAAGATAAACCATGATGACTGAAATATCAGCTGGAGAAACACCACTTATTCTTGTAGCCTGACCAATTGTTTTTGGTCTAATTTTCTCAAGTTTTTCAATGGCTTCACTTGACAACGCTTTTATATTTTTATAATTGAAATTATCTCTAATTGTATAGTTTTCAAGGTGTTCTATTTTTTCAACTTGTTTTTGCTCTTTTTCGATATAACTTTCATAAATCGTATTTATCTCTGCTTGTTCCAATACTTCTTTAGAATAATTGGAAAATTTAACTGGCAATTCGTCATTGAGTTTTAATAATTTATCAAAGTTAATTTCTGGTCTTTTTAGTAATTGATATAGACTTATTTTCTCTTTGATTGTTGCTGAATTGAAATTATTTAAATGATCATTCGTGGTATTGGGATTAAGTTTTATATTTTTTAGTTTGTTAGAGAGCGAATGAATTTGTTCTTTTTTATTATTTACTTGATCAACTCTTTTTTTAGATGCTAATCCGACATCATATCCAATTTTAGTTAATCGAAGATCTGCATTATCCTGCCTGAGTAATATTCGGTATTCTGCCCGCGAAGTAAACATCCTATAGGGTTCATCAGTTCCTTTATTAATAAGATCATCAATTAGTACACCAATATAGGCCTCACTTCTTTTAAGAATTAGAGGATCAAGTTCATTTATTTTTTTTGAAGCATTAATTCCAGCTATAAGACCTTGACTTGCGGCTTCTTCATAACCAGTTGTTCCATTAATTTGTCCAGCGAAATATAAATTGGGTACTAATTTTGTTTCTAGTGATAGTTTTAGCTGTGTAGGTGGAAAATAGTCATATTCAATTGCATATCCGGGCCTGAACATCTTTACATTTTCAAAACCTGTAATTTGTTTTAGTGCTTTGTATTGAACATCTTCTGGTAAGGAAGTTGAGAAACCATTTACATAAATTTCAACAGTATTCCATCCTTGAGGCTCTACAAATATTTGATGCCTGTCTCTTTCAGAAAACCTGTTAATTTTATCTTCAATTGATGGACAATATCTTGGCCCGACTCCTTTTATCCTTCCCGTAAACATCGGAGATCTTTCAAATCCCGTTTCAAGAATTTTATGAACATTAGGATTTGTATAAGTAATAAAACAACTTTTTTGGCGAGGCGTTGGTGATGTTTTGATAAAGGAAAATTGTGTTGGATTTTCATCACCTTTTTGTTCTTCTATAATATCATAATTGATTGACCTTCCATCTATTCTTGGCGGAGTTCCTGTTTTCATTCTTCCAGACTGGAAACCGATATTTACTAATTGTTCTGTTATTCCAGTAGCGGCTCTTTCGGCAGTTCTCCCCCCCCCAAACTTTTTTTCACCAATATGTATTAAACCATTAAGGAATGTACCATTAGTTAAAATGACTGATTTTCCTTTGATTTCTACTCCAATGCTGGTTTTCACACCAGTTACTTGATTGTTGTTGACAACTATTTCAGTAACCATGTCTTGCCACATATCAACATTAGGGTTTGATTCTAATGTTTCTCTCCAGTATTGGGAAAATAGCATAAGGTCATTTTGTGTTCGGGGACTCCACATTGCTGGACCTTTAGATTTATTAAGCATTCTAAATTGTATTCTGGATTTATCAGATACAATTCCTGTCATGCCACCAAGTGCATCTATTTCTCTAACTATTTGCCCTTTTGCAATACCTCCTATCGCTGGATTGCAAGACATTTGAGCTATGGTCATCATGTTCATTGTAATAAGCATGACTTTAGAACCAATAGTTGCCGCTGCATGTGCTGCCTCGCAACCTGCATGCCCTGCGCCAACAATTATCACGTCGTATTTTGGAAACATAGTGGTTAAAAATGAATGTTCCACGTGGAACAATTTGTGTTTTGCGCACAGCATGTTTCACGTGGAACATAAAATAAAATTATTTTAGCAAAGCTAAATAATGATTTTCTTTTTTCCGCATTTCTCTTTTTTCAATTGAGCTTTTATCATTATAACCGAGAATATGCAAAACACCATGCACCATCACCCTGTGTAATTCTTCGTTAAATGATATATTTAGTCTGGTGGCATTATCCCGGACTCTATCAACACTAATATAAATGTCGGTTTCTATTAACTGCGGATCTATAGAAATATCGAATGTTATTATATCCGTAAGAGAATCGTGATTTAAATAACTTTGATTGATTGTATGAAGTTGATTATCAGATGTGAAAATGTAGTTTATTGCTTTGGCCTTTTTGTTATTTAGTCTAATGATTTCAGATATCCAATTTCTGAGTATTGATTTTTTTTTAAGAATAAAACTACTGTCTTCGCTGAAAAAGCAGATTTTTTGCATGTCAACTCATATAAAATGACAGCTCTACCTTGCTGCCTTTATTTCTAAAATTTACTTCATCGGATAAATGTTTCATTAAAAATATTCCTCTTCCTGAAGGTTTATCGAGGTTTTCTGGTGAGGTGGGATCCGGCAAGTTTTGAAAATCAAAACCTAATCCCTCATCTGCGATGCTAAAATTTATAACATTTTTGTTCAAGGATAAGTTAAGCGTAACATTTTTTGTTCTATCATTTTTATTGCCATGCATAATGGCATTATTTACCGATTCTGTTACTGCAATCATGATATTCCCATAGATATCATCATTTAGTTTAAATTTTTCTCTAGCATTATCTATAAAACTCTCGATAATCCTGATGTTTTCGGTAATTGAAGGAATTACAATTTTAATATTATTCATTGCTTATATGACCTATAAAAAGCTAAAAATATTTAATTTTTTTGGTAAACTAATTAAAGCATAAGTAATTTTATTATTTAGCTTCCTAAGCGTTTAAAATACTCATTAACTTCTTTTTTGTAATAAGGGTTTAATTTAGGTGGAATTGTTTTAAGCAATTCTATTTCCCTTTCATTTTCTCTTCTATATTTTTCAAAATTCACTAAATTATTTCTCCTTATTTCTCTTGCTTTCTGAGCCTCTCGTTTATCATCCAGCTCACGTTCTCTTTGAGCTTTTTCAGCCTGAAGAAGCCTCGTCACAATTTCTTTTTGTCTATTTATTAATTGATTTGTTAAACGCTTATTTACTAAATCAAGTTCACTTTGTTCCATTTTATTTTGGATATCCTTTAATGAATTTTGTCCGTCTCCCCCATTTTCATTGTTCATTTTCTCTTCCATTTCGTTTAGCATCTTACGAATTCTTTCTTGCTCACCGGCCATTTTCGCCAATTCTTCAGATAGTTGTTTTCCAGACTTGCCACTTTTTTTAAGCTTGTTTATTTTTTCTCCAAGTTGTTGCTGAAGTTCAGACATACTGGGAATTCTAACGTTTTGAGGTTGACCACCACTTCCAGAACCCATTGCATTCATCATTTGAGTCATTACATCATCCAAGAGCAAGGCTAAATCATTAATTGATGTCATAGCAAATTGTTGCTTGCCCGCAGCTTCTCCTTTCCTTCTTTCTTTTATCGCAATCATTGATTCATCTAAATATTTATTCATTTCGTCCACTTTTCTGGTTACGATTGATTGAACCCTAAAGTCGTTTTTTGACAATGAAATCAAGCTATCTTGAATTATAGCAGCATCTTCTCTAATTTTCAATTGTTTTTGAGAAAGTTTTAGAAATCTGGGATCGCTTTGATGTACTTTTTTAAATTCTACCATAATATTTTCTTGCTCAAATGATAATTTGATTAGATTATCAAGAATATCACGTAATTGATTAAGGCTCATATTGTTCGATGATTGCATCATCATGCTTTGCATAGATTTTAGCTTGTCGCCAAGTTTTTTCAATTGTTGACTCGCTCCTTGTTGAGCTTTACCGGCTTTTTTTGTTTTATTTTGCTCCAATTGTTTTTGAGCTTCATTTTGAAGTTTTTCTATTTCATTTTTTTCTTCATTTATATTTTGAATAGGTTGCGGCCTTTCCAGATTTTGATTAATCTTTTGCATTTCATCTATTTCACTTTCTAGTTTCTCAAAATCTTCATTTAGCTGTTGCTGTTCTTGTTGTAGCGATTCCTGATCTTTTGATTTTGTGTCAGAATTTTTAGATGCTTCTTCTTGCTTTTTTTGAAGTTCATTTGTTCGTTGGATATTTTCATTAAGTTTCAATTCAAATTTCATTTTTTTGAAAAGTTCCAGCGTGCGCTCTAATTCTCGTTCAAAATTATCTTCTTTTTTATCGAGTTTATTAATAACGTCTTTCAAGTCATCAAGTTTATTTTGTTCTTTATTAAGAAGGTCTTGTAATTCTTTATACAATTTTTTAGTTTCTTCATCAAGTAACTCATTCATCAATTTTTGAAGTTGTTCAAGTTTTTCTTTTATTTCTTTATTCTGATCATTGTCGAATTTTTTTCTTTTTTCAATTTCGGTGTTAAACTGTTCTTGTAGAGCCTTAATTTCCTTTTCTAATTTTTTCCTATTTTCGATCAAATTTTCAATTTCTTTCTGATCTTGCCATGACAGTTCTTTTTTACCCTTAAGGTTGCGGTTAATATTATCGAGTTCTTTATTCAATTTTTTTGCCTCATCTATGGTACTATCTATTTGTCTTTCAGTATTTTCAGATGAAATTTTAAAATCATTTCGAAGCATTTCTGTCGTTGGGATTTCAAAAGTAAATAGAGAAGTTTTTGTTGATTTGATTCCATTGATTCCATCATTGTCGCGAACTCGAAGATAATATTCAATTCTATCTCCTTTTTGAAGTTCTAACTCAGTGAGATTCCAATGAAAATAATATGACTGGTTAATTTTTAATTTATCAATTTTTATTCCAATCTGATTAAATTTTGAATTTTTAGACTTCTCTTTTTTAATGATTCTATAATTGATATTAAGATCAGTAATTCCATAATCATCAGAAATATTTCCGCCGAATATGATATATTTTAGTAGCACCGTATCTTTATGTTGATCAAGATTAATCTTAGGAAATTCATCAGGTATTACCTCAATATTGTATTTTATCATTTCCTTGTTTTGACTGTATTGATTGTACAGATTAATAGTATACTCATCGGAAGAAATTAGAGAAGAATTGAATTCAAACGTTTGATTGCCAACTATTTGAGGATAATTATATTCTGTATTGTTGTTGAACTTTACACTAATTTTATTCACATTATCTGTATGGTATGTCCATTTCACTTTTGTTCCAATTGGCATCTGAAAACTCCCTATATTTTTAAGTACTTCTGGATTTTTATTTAAATAAGAAGGAAAAGCAAACGAAATATTAAAGAACTTAATATTTGGTCTGTCCACTACATTGATATTGTATTTTTTAGATTCAAAACCTGCAGCTTCAAATCTAATCATCTTTGATTCTTGGATTTTTTCAAAGTTGAAAATGAAGCTTCTCAAATTGGTACGCTCTAATTTAACTTTTCTATTTTCTGAAATCAGATAAACGTTTTCTGGTAATTCATTTCCTTTTAGTTGAAGGTTTAATTGAAAATCTTCATTTCGAAAAGCAATCAGCTTATCATTCTTTATAATGAAATTGAACGGGGCTTGGGGTATGTACTCTTGTTGAAAATGAATGATTCTGCCAGCCGGCCCGGTAAGAGATTTAGGTGAAAAAAATCCTAATAACGCTACAATAAGAAATGGTAAAAGCAAATATTTAATATACTTGACGTTTTCCTTAAAATGAATTACATCGTTAAATTGCACAACACTCATTTGATCAGATCTCTGGTCAATCGTTGCGGCTAGCAAACTATTTTTTGATTCTATTTTTCTTAATTGAATTAAATTTAGAAGCTTGTCTTTAATATTTGGTAAATGTTCACCAATATTATTGGCTGCTACTTCATCACTGATTTGTTTTTTCTTTATCCAAAGTTTAATAAAATGAACTAAAAACCAACGATACAATACAGCAATGCTAATAATTATATAAGAAAAAAAGAAGAATGCCCTGATTTTAGAGTCTGAATGAAAATGATATTCTAAAAAATTAAAAAATAGAAAAGTAGAAAGTAATACAGAAATTATATAGATGGATCCTTTAAAGATCAGGTTCAAATAATACTTTTTCTTGAAGCTGTATAGTCTATAGTTTAAGTCTTTTCTCAAATTTTATTCTATAAGGTTTCGGCCTGTTCAAAATATACCTTTCCAAGATCTCTGTATTGCATAGGATTATTAGGGAAATTTTTAACATAAGATTGAATTAATCTATATCCTTCATCATACCATAAAACAATTACTGGTGCATCCTTCATTAATTGAACCTCTGCTTTTTTGAAAAACGCATTTGCCTCGTCAATTGATTTTGCCTTCAATGCGCTTTCATAATATTTATCGAAGTCCTTATTTATATAACGAGCGATATTTGGATAAGATGCCTCTTGTGATGAATTAGGTACATCTTTGGATGAAAATAGCCATAAAAAATTCTCAGGACTAGGAAAATCTGCCACCCAGGCTGCTCTTAAAATATTGTATTCTCCACTATAACTTTTCTCTAACAATTGAGCAAAAGGTAATATTTGTAACTCAATGTCTACATTTAAATGATCCTTAAGTTGCTTTTGAATTTCTACAGCCACATTAGTATTTCTTTCCCCTTCAGCATTTAATAGAAATTGAAGTTTTGGGAAACTCTTTCCTCCACCATATCCGGCTTTTTTTAAGTAGTATCTAGCAGAGTCAATATTTAGCTCATAGCCATTTATAGTTTCAATTTTGTAATTAGAAAATACTGGAGGAGTAATTCCATGATTTCCGGGAGCATAACCTTCTCCATTTAAGACAAAGTCAAGGATTTTGGTTCTATCGATAGCAAAATTGAAAGCTTTTCTTACAGATTTATTTTTAAATACACCTTTTTGATTGTTGAGAGTTAAAAATTGAGTCATCATTTCCGGAGAACGCTGGAGTTGAAACTGACTATATTCTCCTTTGGCACCAGGCATAGTTTCTTCAAGGATTTCTATGATAAACTCGGTGGGAAGCCTATAGATCATATCAAGATTTCCTTTTCTGAATTCAAAAAGTTCTGTTTTTTTATCTTTAATAAATTGAATACTTATTGCATCAAGATACGGATATTGATTTCCAAAATTGTCTTTAAGATGATAGTGACTATTTTTCTTTAATATTATGGATATATCTTCCTCTACATCGGCAATATTTAGAGAGAATGGCCCAGTGCCAACTGCGTTTATTCGCATATCAATACCATATTTATCTTCCGCTTCTTTTGGATAAATAAAGCATGCCGGACGCGCCAAATTCACTATAAATAATGAATTTGGATCTATTAATTCCAATTCAATTGTGTAGTCGTCAATCACCCGGATTCCTTCCACGTCAAACTCTGGCGTATTACCATTCCTACTGGCTGAGAAGTGCTCCTTTGCTCCTTTTAAGACACCTTTGAAAACAGAAAAATTCTGATTTCTGATACTTTTAGTGCAAAGCTTGGTAAAACAATATTTAATATCGCTGGCTTTTAATTCTCGACCTTTGCCTCCTTCAAAACATGGATTGTCATGAAACAAAACTCCTTTTTTAAGATGAAAAGTATAAATTGTACCTGAAGCATCAACCTGATAATCTTCTATCAGACCTTTTGTAACCTCAAGAGATTCCGGATCAAATTTAAAAAGGCCTTCATAGATTTGCGATGCAACCCTATAAGAGTAGGCATCAGTAATATTATGGGGAAAAAGATTTTTTATGTATTCAGATTCATTAATTCTAAAAACACCTCCCATAAACCTATCTCCATTTACTTTTCTTAGAGTTCCTTCAGCACTATTGGAATTATTTTCTCTTCCACAAGAAAGCGATATAATGCAAATAAATGAATAAAAGAAAACCGCTTTAAAAAATCTCATAATTAGCTGTTAGATAGTAATTTAAAATCTAATTGTAGTAAATATATATCTATTTTGAACAAAATTCTAATTGCCAGGAATTGAAAAATAGCGTGTGAATTAAATAGAGCACCAAAGGAATATTATTCTAATCGAAATGGTAAAATTGTTGAATATCAATACATTCAAATGAATATTTCTTTATTGAAATATTCTATCACTTGCATTTTTAGTAATTTTTCTTGTTCCAAAACATCAAATCGTGGCAGCTTATTTTTAATTTTCCAATGTGGCCAACCTGTTTCATCCAATCCTTCCAATACATAAAACCCAGAAAGGCTAAGCACCTTACATATTGCAATGTGCATAAGATCACGTTTTTCTTCTTTAGTAAATTCTTTTACTCCTTTACCAAGTTCCTGAACACCTATTAAAAACAATACACTTTTTAAATCTGTTGGTTTTTTTCCAACTACCGTCTCTAATTTATTTAGAAGATTTTGCCAATTTTTTTCATGTTCAAAATCTTTTTTTATCATTTGATATTATTTTTAACCGCAAATATAGATGTTGTCAGAATAAAGAACAGATTAATAATACAATTAATGAGAATAATTGAGGATTTACTAAATATCATTTTCCCAAAGAATTGTTGCATTTGCGATAATGGACTTTCAAAGAATGAAGAACAAATTTGTTTTCATTGTAGAAGTGAATTAACAAAAACAGATTTCACAAATTTTTATGAAAATGAACTAACAAACAGATTTTATGGGAAAATAGAAATAGATTTTGGTGTGAGCTATTTATATTTTCATAAATCTGGGATAACACAAAAATTATTGCATCGATTTAAGTACAATAACTTTCCAGAAATAGGAGAAATTTTAGGTCAATGGGTAGGGCATGAAATATTATCACAGAAATTGAACGAGAGGATTGATATCGTAATTCCAGTTCCTTTGCATCCAAAAAAAGAAAATATAAGAGGTTACAATCAAAGTCAGTTATTTGCCACTGGTATATCCAATATTATTAATATACCCACAGTTTTTGATTCTTTAGTTAGAGTAAATTATGGAAGAAGTCAAACGCTAAAATCTAAGGAAAAGAGATGGGAAAGCGTTGAGCATGCTTTTGAAGTTGTTAATGCTAAAGGATTAAAAAATAAAAGGGTATTATTAGTAGATGATGTTATGACTACAGGAGCAACCTTAGAAGCATGTGGACACCAATTATTGAAAAACGGTGCCTCTGCAATCGGAGTTGCTGTTATGGCTTTGGCTAAATAAAAAGGGCCTTGATAATTCAAGGCCCTTTTTATTGGTTAGATCCTGCCCTTATCATAGCACATCTAAAACCAATCGTTGATGTGGCAGAATCCTGATCCATAAATCGTCTGGTACCAGGAGATAACCAATATGCAATGTCTTTCCATGATCCACCTTTATAAACCCTGGTTTTATCTGAGATCAGTGAATTGAAAAACTGATAATCATAATCAGAGGCTGGATCGTCAATATTGGGATCAACAATTGATGTCCCTATTAAATCTTCAGCACTTCTTCTTACTGGATTTAAGTCTTCCATATCCTGAAAAGAAAGTGGACGATAAACATCAAATACCCACTCATTTACGTTTCCTGCCATATTATAAAGACCAAAATCATTTGGAGGAAAATTATAAATGTAATCGGTAATCATGGCACCATCATTTAATTTTCCGGCAATACCTGCATAATCACCGCGCCCTCTTTTAAAGTTGGCAAGGAAATGCCCCATTTTTTTGCCATAAGGATTTCTTAAAGCATGTCCATCCCATGGATACAATCTTTTGTGCGTCTGGTTTTCATCCAACCACTGAGTACCTATTAATGCTTGAGCTGCATATTCCCATTCTGCTTCAGAAGGAAGTCTATAATTTGGTAATACAACCCCTGATTCTAAAGGTATTCTACTTCCGTCACCCTCAGCAGGAATTTCTTCTAATCCAGCTTCTTCCGCAAGTTTCAGATTAACTACTGAAGTTCTCCAACCACAATAGTCAACAGCCTGTTTCCAGGTTACACCTACTACAGGAAAATATCTAAATCCAGGATACCTTAAATAATGATCGACATAAGGGTCGTTGTAAGCTAAATCTCTTGCCCAAACAATTGTGTCTGGAAGAGCAGACTCATAAAATTCTCTCGAGGAATCGAGTTTTACATAATATAGATATTCCAACCAGTGAATATTCGCAACTTCCGTTTCATCCATATAGAATGACGCAACGGTAACAGCTCTTTCAAGATTGTCATGCGAATTGAATACATCCTCTTCATAGGATCCTAGCACTGTCCTACCGCCCTCTATAAACACAAGGTTTGGACCTTCTGGTTGTCCTCTAAAATCCAGTACTTGAAATCCCTCATCAGCATTATACTCTAAACCTGTAGCCGTACTGATACCGCCCGGATTGGTGGCCGTGGGATTGCTTCCTGATTTACATGAACCGAGGAATAAAATTGTTGCAATAAGCAACGGGCTTGTGTAAAGAAACTTTACAAAATTTTTCATAACCTGTTTAATTAACTTTTTTGTTCTGCAATAACACACACTAAACAATAGCAGAAAAACACAAATTTACGCTATTTAATTTCAAATAGTAATACACATTTTTATTTTCATCATGGTATGTTAAGATAATATTACATGAACATTCCAATTCAGAGGCATAATATTAAGGCCTTCTGGACATAAAATAAATTCAATAACTCTTTATTTATTGCATCTGTAATGATTTTAATTTCAGTATCTCTTTCAAAAGAGTAGTAGCTTTCTCAACTGAGTCGACATTATTGACAACTAGAATGATCCTGCTTTTTGTGTCTTTTATATTGCAGGTCTTTGGGTTTTGTTGAATAAACTTTAATATACTTCCAAAAATTGCAGAATTGTAGTACTTCTCATTATCTGAGGATATTAAATATGCTTTCAGGGTTTCATTCTTTATCATCAATTTTTCAAAGCCTAATTTTTCAGCATCCCACCTCAGTCTTGCAATTTTTATCAGATCATTAACAATATCAGGCAATGGACCAAACCTGTCTTTAATTGAGTTTACAAATTCGATAAGTTTTTCTTCATCTTTAAGATTATCTAATTCATTATAAATTTTTAGTCTTTCAGAAATATTGGAAATGTAGTCGTTAGGAATAAGCAACTCAAAATCGGTATCAATTATGCAATCGGTAGTAAATAACGATTCGTAATCGTCTAATTCATTTATAAATAAATCTTTAAACTCAGTTTCCTTCAATTCCAGTACAGCTTCATCTAAAATTTTATGATAAGTATCAAATCCCAAATCATTTATAAAACCGCTTTGTTCACCACCCAACATGTTTCCAGCACCTCTGATATCAAGATCACGCATGGCAACTTTAAATCCATCTCCTAAATGAGAAAATTCTTCCAGGGATTTCAATCTTTTTACGGCCTCTGAAGATAATCCAACAGTGGGAGGGGCAAGCAAATAGCAAAACGCTTTTTTATTTGATCTACCAACCCTACCTCGCATTTGATGTAAATCTGACAAGCCAAACATATGCGCATGATTGATGATTATTGTATTGGCATTGGGAATATCAAGACCTGACTCAATAATGTTTGTTGAAATAAGGACATCGGCAAGACCATCAATAAATTTCATCATGGTTTTTTCGAGCCTTTTGCCATCCATTTGGCCATGCGCTACCAAGATATTGGCATCCGGAACTAATTTTAGAATGATGTTAGCCACTTGCTCAATATCCTTAACTCTATTGTGTACAAAAAATACTTGTCCGCCTCTTTGCAATTCGAAGCTGATTGCATCTCGAATGATTGATTCATTAAATGTATTAATTTCGGTAGTTACTGGTTGTCGATTTGGAGGAGGCGTGGCGATGATGGATAAATCTCGCGCACCCATGAGAGAAAAGTGCAAGGTTCTGGGTATTGGAGTTGCTGTCAATGTAAGCACATCTACATTAACTCTAAAATTCTTAAGCTTCTCTTTTACACTCACTCCAAATTTTTGCTCTTCATCTATCACCAGCAATCCCAAGTCCCTGAACTCAACATCCTTATTTACGATTCTATGCGTACCAATTAATATATCAATTTTTCCATCTTTAGTATCCTGAAGAATTTGCTTTATTTCTTTGGGAGATTTAAATCGATTGATATAATTTATGGTGACAGGAAGGTTTTTTAATCTTTCACTAAAAGAACGATAATGTTGCATTGCCAAAATTGTTGTTGGAACCAGGATTGCTGTTTGTTTACTATCAACAGCAGCTTTGAATGCTGCCCGAATGGCAATCTCTGTTTTTCCAAAACCCACATCTCCACATATCAATCGATCCATGGGGTGCGCAATTTGCATGTCGTTTTTTACATCAATTGTTGCTGTCGCCTGATCTGGTGTATCTTCAAAAAGAAATGAACTTTCCAGCTCTGCTTGAAGGTAATTGTCTTCCGAAAATGCAAACCCAGGTGCAGCTTTTCTTTTGGCATATAGGGAAATGAGCTCCTTTGCGATGTCTTTTACTTTTTTTTTTGCTCGTTTTTTCTTATTTTCCCATTCAGGGGATCCCAATTTACTAAGTGTAGGTGTAGTGCCTTCATTGCCAGAATACTTAGATATTTTGTGTAAAGAATAGATACTCAAATATAAGATATCGTTATCTTTATAAATCAACCTCAGTGCTTCCTGACTATTTCCGTTAACTTCAATTTTTTTCATTCCCACAAACCTACCGACACCATAATCTATATGAGTTATATAATCCCCAGTTTGAAGAGATTTCAACTCATTTAAAGTGAGTGCCTTAGATTTAGAATATTTTTGAGATGTTTTATACTTATGAAATCTTTCAAAAAGCTGATGGTCTGTGTAGCATACATGTTTATTTTCATGATCAATGAATCCATTTCTCAAGCTGATATTTAGAGGTTCAAATTTTAAATTCAAATCTATTTCCTCAAATATGGATGTCAGGCGCTCTATTTGTCTAATAGAATCTGAAGCGATTATTACTTTATATTGCTTTTGTTGATTCTCAATTAAATTTTCTGAAATCAAATCAAAATTTTTGGCAAAGGAAGGTTGGTTTTCTGAGTCAAATTTGAATTTTTTTAAGGCCTTAAAGAAAAAGCGATTTCCAAATTCAATAATATCATGTTTTTCCAGATCACTTAAAAAAGACATTTTAGTTTCAAAAAGTAATTCAGGATTTTGAATTGCCCGGGTATGGTTACTTTTTATAGAAATGTCGTGAAAATTTTCCTCGGCATTTTTATGATATTTGTCAATAGTATCTAAGGTATGCTGAACATCTTTATACCAAATATTCGTGTTTTTTGGCAAAAAATTTAAAAATGATTGTTTCGATTCATTGACAAATTTTGTTTGAAGGTTTGGAATAATTCCTACAGATTTTTTATTGCTAATGGACAATTGCGTATTGGGATCAAATGTTCTTATGCTCTCAATGTCATTACCAAACAATTCAATTCTAAAAGGCAATTCATTCCCAAAAGAAAAAATATCAATAATACCTCCCCTAATTGCAAATTGACCAGCTTCGTAAACAAAGTCTTCTTTTTCAAATTCATCTTCTACGAGGTCTTGAAGCAGTTTATCTAAGTCGATATCCATTCCAACTTCCAGAGAAATAGTATGATTTTTTAATGACCTTTTATTAATAACTTTTTCGCAAAGTGCTTCTGGATAAGTTACTACTATTACGCCTTCGTTTTTTTTGGTATTAAGCTTTGATATAAGTTCTGTTCTTAAAACTATGTTCGCATTTTCTGTTTCTTCAAACTCATATGGCTTTTTGTAGGAAGCGGGAAAAATAAAAACACTCTTATTATCCAATAAATTTTCAAGGTCATTTTGGAAATAGGCCGCTTCTTCTCGGTCATGAAGAATAAAGAGATTGCTTTGATGAGAATTTTTGCAATGAACAGCCGCACCAAAAATAGCTTCTAAACTACCAGATAATCCTTTTAGATGAATTCTTGTTCCAGAATTTGGTTTAAGTATTTCAGCAATAGAAGCCAAAATAACATCGTCTTTGTAAATTTTTAAAAAATCTTTTTGTTTCAAAAATCAGCTATTTATTCGCTTCAAAGTTAATATTATACCTGGAATTTACAGGAAAAATCATTGGACAATTGACTAAAATTATATTCGTTGTCCAAACACATTTTTAAGATGATTTCTAAAAGTTAACAGTACGAAATGGATTTATTGATCTTTAAAAAATTAGAAATATTGAAATTTTAATAAACCATTTGCAAATAATAGAGTTGGTATCGTACTAAGTATTATGAAGTCATACAATCCAAAAGTAGGCATATCAAAAAACAGACCGGTAATTGAACAAATTGAAAGTCTCCACCCTTTCAAAATGATAAATTATCTAGGGATATCGATTACATGTATTCTGTATGCGACCATTTCAATAATGTTTATAAAACATCTGGTTTATGATCTTAATGGAATTTATACTTTTCACTTACCAGATTTTTTTGCAGTCAGTTTAATCATTATTATTTGCTCAGCATATTTTACTTCCAGGATTTTAGGTGCTTATAAGAATGACAATATTCCTTTGGTGAGAAAATTGTTGGGTTTGGCAATAGTATCCGGATTACTGTTTTTCTTTTCTCAATTTGTTGCCTGGATGGAAATATTGAAAACAGATGAGATCACCAATAGCAGTATTTCCACATATTTATTTATCATATCTTCAGTTCATTTGGCTTACGTATTTGTTGGCATTGTCATGTCGACAATACTTTATTTTAAATACTTGCTGATAGAAAATGATCCTGTAAAAACATTAATTGCAATAACTAACCCAATAGAAAAAGTGAAATTAGAAATTTATGGTGTTTTGTGGCATTTCATTGTGATATCCTGGGTACTGATTTTTCTAATGCTCTTATTTACTCTTTAAGTTAGAGCCTTTATGGACAAACTCTAATTTGAGTATTTTTTGAATATATTTTCCATTTCATCCAGATGCATGATATATGCTGGATTTCGGAAGGTTTTTCGTAATGATTCTGTAATGGCGTTGTAATGCAGGCCCATCCTCACACCAAGTTCTACGCAGAATGATACCTCTTCCTTATAAATAAGTTTGTCAATGCCAATGAGTATTATGAGCCGATGAAACTGCTCAATAATTTTTGTTTCATTTTTTGGTGTTGTAAAAGAAATATCAATTTCTCCTTTTTTGATTCGTAATACATCACCTTTCTCAATGCCCAGCCTTGCAGCAACGGAATTAATAAAGTTAAGTTCCATGTGAGATTCACTACCATCAATTTGAGCGAGTTCAATGAGGTCGTTGACATGGCTAAGTTTTTCTTGATAGTTAGGGTCCATTCAATAATAAATTGTGTGTATTCGTAATTCAGAAGTAAAAAACACTTCAATTGTCAAAAGTATAAAAATATTTTTTTATAATAGTTTCACAAAAGTGAATAGAACTGACATGAGCAATGCTAACTATTGGATTGACAAATTAAAATTGGAAGAACATCCGGAAGGAGGATATTATAGGGAAGTTTATCGATCAGATGAAAATATTGCTATGAATGCCCTCCCAGAACGGTACAATGGCAGTCGAAGTTTTTCTACATCAATTTATTTTCTATTGGAGGGAACACAGATTTCGAGGTTCCATAGAATAAAGTCAGATGAAACATGGCATTTTTACCAAGGCACGACACTCGAACTATTTGTGCTGGGAAATGATGGAACTTTATCAACCCAATTGTTGGGGAATAATTTGGAGGCAGGAGAAAGTCTTCAAATCACCATAAAACGTAACAATTGGTTTGGTGGCAAAATAGTTGATAAAAGCAGTTTTGCATTAATGGGTTGTACGGTAGCTCCCGGTTTCCATTTCGATGATTTCGAGCTGGGCGATAAACAACAATTATTAGAAAAATTTCCTCATCGTAAAGGCATTATTGATGAATTGACAATAAACTGAACTCATCAATATTGGCAAAATAATTTTCAACGTTTCATAAATTTACCCCAATATTATTCGTGTTTATTTTTTAATTTTGGCCACTATTTAGCAATCCAA
>CAZDRA010000072.1:0-23306 GCA_964507705.1 uncultured Roseivirgaceae bacterium
TGGCAAGCGTAAGTTATAAAAATGAATTTAGGTACAAACACGGATAGTCATTTATATTATTATAATTTAACTGGTTGATTTCTCAATTCATCAATTTCAATACTACTCATTCCATTGTCGTTTAGCCATTTGCTAAATTCATTGGTATATCCATGCATAGTTATAATTTTTTCTGCACCACTTTCTTTCACCGCCTTGAGCAACCCCTTCCAGTCGGCATGGTCAGAAAGTATAAAGCCTCGATCTATTTTACTTTTACTAAAATGCTTATTGATCTGAATCCATCCTGAAGCTGCTGCCCTGGAAATTTGCCCTAATTGCTGTTTTAATCTTCCCGAAGTGATGGATGGCGGAGCAATAATTAAACTGCCTTTTATATCTTCAGATTTGGTATTTTTGAAAATTGGAATCGTTGCCGGCAGTACTCCACCATCATTTTTAATTGCATTATTTATAATATCAATAGATCTGTGAACAAAGACAGGTCCGATATCATGATTTATGTTTTTGATAATTCTTTGTGCTTTTCCCAGGGCATATCCGAATAAAAGTGAGGTGATACCTTGCTCCTTATTTTGCTTCCACCAGTTGTTTATTTCATCGTAAACCAATTGCTGATTTGGCCAGAGAAATTCCGGCAGCCCAAAAGTACATTCTGTTATAAAAACATCACATTTAATTGGCTCGAAAGGAATGCTTAAATGATCATCAACCAACTTGTAGTCTCCGGATACCACCCAGGTTTCACCAGAAGATACAATTTTTATTTGAGATGATCCATAGATATGTCCCGCAGGATGAAGGCTTACTTTCACGCCATTCATAGATATTTCTTCCCCGTAGCCAACTGAATGAACAAGTATATTTTTTCCTATCCTGGCTTTTAGGATAGGTACTGTACTTTTGTGCGTCAAGTAGAATTTATGACCCGGACGGGCATGATCGGCATGTGCATGGGTAATTATATTTCTTTCAACACTGCCTGAAGCATCAATATAAAAATCACCCTCAGGGCAATAGATTCCTTTTTTTGTTAATCTAAGCATATCCAAATTTTCCAATATAAGAGACCTCTATTAATTCATTTCTTTCAAAAAACAAAGAGAATGATTGAGTTGGCTGCCTTGCCGGCAGGCTGGCACGGCATCTCGAAAGCTTTCGGGATAACGCAGTCAAATCGTTTATTATCTTTGTTCCCGAAGGGTTTTCATAGTGATTTAAATACTGCGTCAAATTTTCTTGACTTATCCCGATAAGGCTTCATAAATTTTCCTTGCCTTTAAAACACTATGAAAATTTTGATGCGAATGAATTAATAGAGGTCCCCTAAAAAAGCAACCCATCAGGTTGCTTTCGTCAATTCGATCAATACGATTTCGCTATTACAACTAAGAATTATATACATAAGATAAAAATTCTTTTCTGGTCTCATCCTGATCAAATTTGCCTTTGTAAAATGAAGTTATAGTACTGCTGGAAGTATCTTGAATACCCCTGGACGAAACACACAAATGTTCCGCATCAATCAATACTGCAATATCTTCGGTTTGTAATATGGCCTTAAGTTCATTTCCGATTTGCACTGTGAGTCTTTCCTGAACTTGTGGACGTTTTGCAAAATGCTGAACTATCCTGTTAATTTTTGATAAGCCTATTACCTTCCCACTGCTAATATAAGCGACATGAACCTTTCCTATAATAGGCACAAAATGATGCTCACAATTAGAAAAAATTGTAATGTTTTTCTCAACAAGCATTTCATCGTAATTGTACTTATTTTCGAAAAGTTTGGTGTCGGGTTTATTTTTTGGATTCAGTCCGGAAAAAATTTCCTTAACATACATTTTTGCTACCCTTTCAGGAGTACCGCTAAGACTATCATCTGTTAGGTCGAGGCCCAGTATCTGCATGATTTCTGTAAAATGCTTTTGAATTAATTCAATTTTTACTTCATCATCCAGATCAAACGCATCTTTTCGCAAAGGCGTTTCGTAAGACGTTCCCACATGATTATCCCCCACATCTTCGACAGTCAGCCCATTAATTTGATGGGTATTCCACAAAGTTTCTTTCTGTTTCATATAAGATTACTTTTATATCAAGTTGTGATTCAATTTTTTTTCTTAAAATATTCCAGATCACCACGGCAATGTTTTCCGCCGTTGGGTTAAGATTTTTAAATTCCTCCGTATCTAAATTGAGGTTTTTGTGATCAAATTTTTCTAATATATTTTCAAATATAATATCGCTCAATATCTTCATATCTATCACAAAACCTGTTTTATCATCAGGGGCACCCGATACTTTTACAACAAGCTCGTAGTTGTGCCCATGAAAATTTGGATTATTACACTTCCCGAAAACTTTTTGGTTTTTTTCATCAGACCATGCGGAATTATGTAAACGATGCGCAGCATTAAAATGTTCTTTTCTACAAACTGTAACTTTCATACGGTTAATTAAACATCAAATAAAATCAATTGTTCAGGATAAAAGAACAACACAATGCGTATAAATGAAAATTTGCATAAAAATATATGTTATTGAATTTTGTACGACATATAAACGAAAAAATCCATTAGTTATATTACTATGCTGTAAGCACCCTCCATACTTATAGAATAAATTTTCATATTAGAATTATGCTTTAAATCCAGTAACATTTTGGAAGTTTTTATATCTATCGTCGAATCGAGAATGAGGTTTTTGATTTTAATTAGATTTTCCAACTTAGAAAGCTCTTGAACTAAATTTTTTCCAATGACCAGGTAATCAATAGATATTCCAGCATAATTTATCGAATTGTCTGGGTATTTGCTAAGGATCAAAATTGATTTACCCTCCCACCGAATCAGGATATTTTCTTCGATTTCTTTAATCATCTCTAATTCTCCCAGGTTATGCACGTTTTCTATTAGATGATACTTTCTATTTGGAGAAATACTAAATCTCACTTGGCTTTTTAACTTTTCATTTGATGAGATTATATTGGTGTAGCAATCATTACCCAGGAAAATATCGAAATAGTTTTTAAAATTGGATTCATAAAAAACAATTTCTCTCTGTTGAGATCTCATATAGTGATCGATAAATATAATAGCAGATAAAAAGACGATGGCAACAGAAAAGTATCTGAAAAAAATAAACCTCTTAGTAAAAAGGAAGCTTGACAAAAAAATGACACAAATAATAATCAGAAAAACGTAACTGGGTTTTAGGTATAAATCCTCCACCGTGGCAACAGGAAGGGTGCTGATAGAAATTAGTATTTCATTATATATGTAAACCCATCCTTCCAGAATATTGCCAAAAAAACCAGACGCCAAACTTATTGGAGAGGACGCCAATATCAATAGCCCTCCAATAATTGTTGCAATTGCTGTCGGAATGGCCAATAAGTTGGTAAGCGGAAACAATACTGGGAATTGATTGAAATAGTGGATGGTGATCGGAAAAGTCGCTATTTGTACTGAGAAAGAAATTGCAGTTATCTGCCAGAAAAAATTTAATAGTTTATTGGGCACAAATATGAGGGTATAAATTTTCTTATAGAAAAATATAATACCAAAAACAGCCACATAAGACAACTGAAAAGACACAGAAAAAATGAGGTTAGGGTCATACAGCAACATGAAAAATGCCGATGCCAAAATAGTATTATAGATGTTGCTTTTTCTGCCTATTAGACTGGCCATTAGAATAAATGAAATCATTACTGAAGCTCGCAGAACAGATGGGGACAGACCTGTAATAAATGCAAAAGACCAAATTCCGCAAAGGGTGATACCAAAATAAATCAATCGTAATTTTCCTGTTTTTAGGAATCGTAGGAGCGTTGAAAAAATAAAATATATGATGCCAACATGCAATCCTGATACGGCTAAAATATGAGCTGTACCCGATGAGGCATACACATATTTCATCTCGGGGGTAATCGCTTCTCTTCTTCCCAGAAGCATGGCTTTAACCATATTTAATTCCCTTTCGGTAGAAATGTTATCAGCAAGGATGTTTTCAAAATAGTCTCCAACATAATGATTAAAATATTTCAAAGAAGATTTAGAATTTGTCAATACAAATTCATTTTTCGAAATAAAATCATTTAAATATACTCCTCGCCTTTGCAAATAAAGTGCATAGTCAAATGCGTGTGGATTTTTCTGATTTTCCAGATAAGAGGGGTGTCCTTTGATCAACAATTTGTCACCGTATTTAAAATCAATACTTACATCATCTTTAAAATACAAGATGGCTTCTGTGTCAACGGGAATCCAACTTTCATTAATATTCGCACATTCGATATTTGCTAGATACTTTGTGGTCTTGGAAGTCGATACAGGCTTGGAGTTTATAATTACTTTGTAAAAAGAAACCTCAGCAAATGAATCGGATGAAAGCAGAGGTTGTTTGGCGTAATCGGTCAGTTGAGCACTCAAATAGCCCAATAAAACAAATCCTACCGTTCCTGATATATTATTGATGCCGTAATTCCCGGATCTTAATAATAAATACGTGTGATAAGAAAAAAATATCACAAATAACATGAGAAAGTAACGTGAATATTCTCCAAAATTATAGGCCCCGCTCAGCAATATCCCTACTACAAATGCGGAAGTAATTTTCAAAAATGGAAAGGTTGACCATTTCATATTTAACCGTTAGTTATTGAGCAAATTTGATGTATTAATTAATATCTAAAATAGGATTATTCTATCAGAAAATTGGATCAGCTGAAAAGCATATAGAACAATATATAGACAAAATATAATAACTCTAATATTGATCATATTAATACCACAATTGGTCGAAAAAAGACAGCTTTTTTGTAAAAAAAATAGTTTAATGTTTTACCTTTTGCCGACGTTTTTTATGTCCTCGATTTTTTTAATATTATATGGACCAGGAAATTCTTTCCGCTCTTGTTAATTCCTCTCACGAATCTATACTGACTACCAATTATTTGGGAAAGATATTGTTTTGCAATTCTTCTAGTGAAACCTTATTTAAAACCAGTTCTGAAAATTTATTAAAGGAAAATATCTTCAATTTATTGATTAAAGAGGATGTTAAAGAGATAAAGAGGATAATTAGTCTTTTATCAGAAGATGAAAAAAGTGCGCTATCTTATCTCGCTCAGTTCAAAAACAGCATCGACCCGAGACCATTGAAGGTAGAGGTCAAGAAGCTAAAAGTAAATGAAAAGAGACATATTCTATTCATTATAACACCACATACGAAGGAAGAAGAGGAGGCACACAAGCTATATAAATTGCTTGCAGAAAATGCATACGACATAAATATTATGTTTGAAAACGATGAGCTGATTTATGTGAGCCCATCTGTAAAGGATTTTTTGGGATATGATGTAAATGAAATTGAATCTGTTGAAATCTGGAATGGATTTATCCATGATAATGATAAAATCACATATCTGGAACAATTAAATACAGACAGAGAAAAAAAGGTCCCATTTAGCTTTTACACCTATAGGCAACTGCACAAGGATGGCATGTATCGTTGGTTTGAAACAAAGATCAGAAGAGAGTTTCGAGATCAGGGATTAGTAGTTGAGATGGCTACCTCTGTTGATATTACCCAAAGAAAGAAATTTGAACAGGAACTGGAAATGCAGAAGGAATTTATTGAACAGCTGTTCGATACAGATCCGAATCTCATTTTCGTTCGTGATGGTAATGGTCAGATGATATATTGCAACAAGGCCGTTGCAGAGTTGGTTGGCAAGACCAGAGAAGAATTTCTTTCCATAGAAAAAAATATGTTTCCTGCCAATAAAAAGGATATTCAGAAGTACCTGGAGATGGAAGGAAAGGTAATTAATAAGGGAGAAGAGATACTTATTGAAGAAAAAATAAGTGATAGCAAAGGTGTGGTTAATTACTTTCAGACCATAAAAAAGCCCTTAAAAACCTCTAATGGAGATGTTAATATGCTTAGCATATCCACTAATATTAATAAAATAAAATACTACGAAAAGGAAACTCAAAATGCGATGAAGGCAAGAAATGAGTTTTTCTCAGCCATGAGTCATGAAATAAGAACCCCTATGAATGCCATTTTGGGGATGAATGAGTTATTGCTACGTAGAAAACCAAGAAAAGACCAATCAAAATTATTACAGACTTTACATTTTTCTTCTAAAAATTTATTGTCGCTGATCAACGACATTCTAGATTTCTCGAAAATAGAATCTGGTAAATTAGAAATTGAAGAAGTTAACTTCAATATAAATGAACTGATGGAAAATGTATTGGCGAGTTTGAGGCCTCGCGTTTTAGAAAAGAATATAAAAGTTACTTGTAAAAGATCTGAAAACGTCCCTGAAGTTATTAATGGAGATTATATCAAATTGAGTCAGATAATAAATAACCTTTTGTCTAATGCTATCAAATTTACTGAGAAGGGAAATATTCGAATTGAAATAACCCTTGAAAAATTAACAAAGTCGGGATACACAATAAAGTTTAAGGTTAAAGATACCGGTATTGGCATCCCAAATGATAAAATAAAAAATATTTTTGATCCATTTCATCAGGCAAATAAAAGCACTGTACGGGTTTATGGTGGTACAGGGTTGGGTCTTTCAATTGTTAAAAACCTTGTAGAAATCCAGAAAGGAAAAATAAGTGTTGAGAGTGAGGTAAATGTTGGATCGATATTTACAGTTACCTTGCCATTTAAAAGAGCTAACACAAGTTTGCCAATTAATAGCTTACCGACATCAAAAATTAGCGATTTCAAATGGAAAATGAAATTACATGTATTGTATGTTGAGGACGTAACGACAAATCAATACTTAATTGGTGAGATTTTAAGTGATTGGGGTATCACTGTAGATATGGCGTCTGATGGATATGAAGCATTAAAAATGATCGAACCTAAAAGTTATGATCTTATATTAATGGATATCCAGATGCCAGGAATTGATGGGCTGGAAACCACCCGAAGGATAAGAGCAATGGATAATCCTTATTTTAAGAATATACCAATATTGGCACTCACTGCTAGCACGACAGATTCTACAAGAGATGAAATATTCTTATCAGGAATGCAGGATTTTATATTGAAGCCCATAAACGTAGATGACCTAAGAGCAAAAATAGTTGAGCACTCAAGTGTCATTGATGAATTTAAGGACTTAAAAATAACCACTGATGGGGATGGCGGGAAGGAGCAGGATTCTAGAATTATTTTTGACAGAACTGACAAACTATTTTTAAGTAATTTGGTGAAATATCAAGAATTTTTGAGGATGACGATCAATGAATTTAAAACCAATCTGGATTTATTAACGCTTTCAATATACGATGATAACTTAAAGAAGTACCGGCAAGTTAGACATCGGATGAAAAGCATTATGGCTACATTTGGCATGAACGAATTATTGATGCTGCTGGATGAAATAAAGGAAGCTCTTGTAAAAGGCTCAATGACAAAGAAACAACAAAAGGAATTTGCCAAATCTTTAGATTATCACATCAACTTTTTGATTGATAGTTTTACCAATAAACTAGCATCTCTTAAGTGGCAATAATCGGCAATTGATAGTCATTATATAAATAAACTTTTCTGTTCTGAATTTGATTATAACTCTAACCTTTGGGTTATATTCAATTTATTTTCCAAAACTGATTTATAATGATAAAATTTGGTTCTTTGTTTTTACTCATTTCCCTCTCTCTATTTTCCACTAAGAATGTTGCACAAAAGGACGAAATAACAAGATACATTTTAATCGAAGCTCCGTGCAAACCCAGCTTTCCCTCCTTAGCTAAATACGATGAAAAGGTCGTTATCACCAATGTTTTCATGGCCAAATTCGAAAATGAATTTGAACTTGTAAATGCGGAAAAAGACCTGGTTGCGAAATTTGAAATTGCCCTAGAGAAATCATATCCAAACTCCAGAAATCATATAGAAGATATTATGGTTTATGTCCTCGACGAGCAAAAGGAAGCTAAGGAATTGCTCAATAGAAAGAAGAAACTTTTCAAGACGCTTGGTACCGGAGTTATAGAACTAAAAGTCAAATAGTCTATTTTATTCAATATATGTTATCCCTGATCTCGAACGATCAACTGCACATTCTTTTTGTCGCGATATTCCAGAATTAACTCCTTGTTAATCATTACACGTTCAATGGTAGATTCATCAAAATACCGAATTGTGATTAACTCCATACCGGTTTCATAGCTTACTTTAAAATTCGTTTCCAACTGATCGACGATTTTAGGAAGCTTACGTTTGTCGTTGTTTATACAGAGTAAAAACTTGAGGGCAGAGTTTTGCATCAAATTGATTTTTACCCTATTTTCAGAAAGTATCCCAAAAATAGTTTGCAGATTATCTTCTGCAATAAATGAAAAATCCTTTGGTGAAATACGAATAACAACCTGATCTATTTTAAATATAAATGAGGGCACCAGCTTGTCATACTCCACATTGCTGATCACCGTTCCTTCTTCCTTTGGGTTTTTAAAGGACTTTACATGAAGATTAATATTTTTATTCTGAAGAGGCTTTATGGTTTTTGGGTGAATGATGCTCGCCCCATAGTAGGCAAGCTCAATCGCATCAAGATATGAAAGTTCACTCAATAGAACCGTTTCATCAAACCATTTGGGGTCGGCATTGAGTACTCCTGGCACATCTTTCCAAATCACCAGTCTTTTGGCTTTGAGTACATGCGCCAATATCGCACCCGTAAAGTCAGATCCCTCCCTGCCCAGAGTGGTGGTGATATTACCCATAGTCGACCCTAGAAAACCCTGGGTGATCAGGAACTGATTCTTCCCAAATTGAAAGTGCTCTTTTACCAATTCCCCGGTAACGTCCCAATTTACACGCGCTTCGCGATAGGTATTATTTGTTTTGATGGAATAACGAATATCTTTCCATTCGGCTTTTATGCTTTGAAACTGGAGATAGTGTGTAATTATTTTTGTTGATAGCAATTCGCCAAAGCAGATGATTTGGTCATAATCATGGTCGTAGTTCAAGGAAGGCTCTTTGCCAAGTTCCCGATCCAACTCTGCAAAAACCTTTTCAATATCTGAGTAAACAGAATGACCCTTGTTTTCGAAGAGATCATCAATAATCTGGAGATGATAATTTTTAAACATTTCAACCTCCAGAGCCAGACTATCGCCATTTTTATTGACATAATTATCAATGATTCGCTCCAGGTTGTTGGTTGTTTTTCCCATTGCTGAAACAACCACGATGATAGATCTCCTTTGGTCTTTTAAAATTCCAACAATATTCTTTACGCCTTCAGCATTTTTTACTGAAGCACCTCCAAATTTGAATATTAACATAAAAAAAATCTTTAATTACGAATGCAAAAATAAACAGTATTTCTTAATGTAAATAGTTGGCACTTAAATAAATATTAGCATTTAAAGTTTAAATCGCAAGTCCCCCCAAGGGCAATAATTATGTCAACATTATTTTAGGTATTCAATACTTTTATAACTTTGGTTGCATGGCATGCGGAAAAAAAAATCCACTGCACATTTACTTTTGCCTACACACAAAGCACAACCCTAAAAACAAAAAGAGCTAAAATTTCCCTTCTCACAATCACGATGATTTGATTGAAGTTTCTAAATTTGATAAAAACCTCACAACGATATATTCATGACTAATTCAATAGATAAAAAAGGGCTATCCTATCGTAATTTAAAGTTGTTTCGACAGTTTTATGTAAGCTATTCTGAGATTGGGCAGTTACTAACTGCCCAATCTAAAACATATATTTTACCAATTATGCAGTCCGTAACTGCAGTTTTCGAAAAAAACAAAAACACTGACAATGAAGATGTTATAATTAGGCAATTGCCAATTGGCCAATTCAAAACTGAGAATAAATATGAAGTTTAATACCTTAGTAAAAAATATTGAAAATACGCATTCAGCTTTTTTTAAGCATACTGTTAATGCCGTAAACATAAATCTTTCGTTACGAAATTGGTTTATTGGATTTTATATTATTGAGTTTGAGCAAAACGGAATTGAAAGAGCAAAGTATGGGAGTAAGTTATTATTTAATATTTCTAAAAACATTAACATTAAAGGCTTGTCTGAAACAAACTTGAAATTGTGCAGACAATTCTATAAAATTTACCCTGAGGTTTATAATGTTTTGCCAAATGAATTGGCTCATAATTTACCAATTGAAATAAGTCAGTTGCCGACTGACTTATTGTTAGGTATTGAAAATGAACAAAATCGAACTCGTCAGGTGTCAACTGACAAATTGAGTAACAATGAAAAACTACACCTGATTTCTCTTCTAAAAAAAACCTCTTTCACGCATTTTGTAGAGTTAATTGCCATTAAAGAATCAGTAAAACGAAAATTCTTTGAACTATTAATTATTCAAACAACACCCTCTGTTAGAGAACTAAAACGGCAAATAAGTACTCTTGCTTATGAATGCGTTGGCTTGTCTAAAAATACGGAAGGTGCTATGAAAACCCTTCAGTCTAAAATAGTTCCTGCGGCTCCAAACGACATTGTGAAATCACACTATTTGCTTGAATTTTTAGACTTTAACAATCCCGGATTAATTGAAGAAAATGAGCTTGAACAAGCTTTGATAAACCATCTTCAAAATTTTATTTTAGAATTAGGTAATGGGTTTTGTTTTGAAGCAAGACAAAAAAGAATACTTATTGGTGAAAAATATTATTTCATAGACTTGGTATTTTATCACCGACTTTTGAAATGCTATGTGTTAATAGAACTAAAAGTGAATGACTTTGAGCATTCAAATGCTTCTCAACTTAATACATATATCAATTATTTTAAAAAGGAAATACAACAAGACAATGATAACCCACCAGTGGGTATTTTAATGGTTGCCGAGAAAGATCATGCACTGGTCGAGTATGCCACAGCCGGCATGGACGAAAATCTTTTTGTAAGCAAATACATGTTGCGATTACCTGATAAAAAGAAACTTGAAAAGTTCCTTAACAATGAACTAAGGAAATTGTAATGATGGGTTATGGATGAAGAGAAAAACATATTATTAGAAAAAAGTTTTGATTTTGTCTTGGCCATTGTGGAACTCTATAAGGTTTTATCAAAAGATAAAAAGGAATTTGTATTAAGTAAACAGCTATTACGAAGTGGCACTTCTGTAAGGGCAAATATTAGAGAAGCTCAAAGTAAGGTTGATTTTATTCATAAACTGGCGATCTCTCAAAAAGAATGTGATGAAAGTTGTTACTGGCTAGAACTGATGGTTAAATCCAGATACCTTGAAGAAGGTAGGTTCAATTATTTACACCAGCAAGCTACAAGTATTCGCAGTTCGATACTAACCACAATCAACAAATGAATTATAAGATATTTTTTAGTTTAATATTGTTGTCAATTTCCATTTCATCTTTTGCCCAGCAGCGAGATTTTTTTATTGATGTCACACAGCATTCAGGAATAAAATTTAAATATACATTTGGTGACTATACTTATGAAAATATACTGGAAAGCAGCGGATCGGGTGTGACCATTCTGGATTATAATGATGATGGGTTTATGGATATTTACCTGCTAAATGGAACCTATCTTGAGGGGATCAGCGATCGGGAAGGGAAAAAATTTTCTGGCACATCAAACGAATTATACAAAAATAACCAAGACGGAACATTTACAGAAGTTGGAAATATAGCAGGTGTTGATGATCAACATTGGAGCATGGTTGCCGGGGCGATAGATTATGATGGAGATGGGGATCAGGATTTATATTTGCTCAATTACGGTCCTAATGTTTTTTATAAAAATAATGGAAATGGGACTTTTACAAATGTTGCTGAAGAACTCGGCCTTGAAGGCCCCAAAAATTTAAACGGGTTTGAAAAGTGGAGCGTTTCAGTTGCCTTTTGGGATATTGATCAGGACAGCCGTACGGATATGATGGTAGGCAATTTCCTGGCTTTTGACCCAAAGTATATCTCTGCTACCATGCCAGACATGATGCCACACCCATCGGAATACAAAGGGCAGGCATCATTATTTTATAGGCAAAAATCTGATGGGTCTTTTGAAGAAATCACAAAATCCCTGGACTTTTTGTTTCCTGATTCAAAATGCATGGGACTTACCGTTTATGACTATGACCACGATGGCGATCTGGACCTTTTTCAAGGTAATGATCATCAGTCAAACTTTCTATTTCGAAATGACGGTGGTTTAAATTTTTCTGAAGTAGCAGTGGCCAGTGGAATTGCGGTAAATGATCAGGGACAACCCACGGGATCTATGCATGGATCTATTGGAGATATTGATGGCGATGGCTTGATCGACCTTTTGGTTACAGATTTGAAATATGGTGCTCTTTACAGAAATAGGGGCAACGGATTGTATGAAGACATCACGCGCAAAAGTGGCATTGCTAACATCTTTGCGGGAAAAGGTGAATGGGCAGCCTTACTTATTGACTATGATAATGATGGAGATCTGGATATTTTTTCTGCAAACGGAACTGCTCATGAATTAGAGTTGCAGTTACCACTTTTGTTGGAAAATGATGGTAGTGGCAATTTTACAAATGTAGGTGCCGAATTAAGCTCATATTTTCGAGAAAAAAGGTCTGGTAGAGGTGTGGCAATGGTTGACTACGACAATGACGGCGATATGGATATCATGGTTTCTCATATTGATTTGAAAGCTACACCAGCTCTGTTAAGAAATGAAGGGAATGAAAACAATTGGCTGGGAATTACATTGAAAGGTAGCTATGGCCCGGCTTCGTCATTAGGAGCACTGATAACTGTTATTGCTGGGGAAAATAGACAAGTTTTGGTAAATCAACCGGCCAACACGTACATGTCTTTTAATGATCCCAGAGTTCATGTCGGGTTGGGGGATAACACTATAATTGACCAATTAGTTGTTACATGGCCACAGGGAGAGGAGGAAACCTATAAGGATATTGAGGTCAATAAATATATCACAATTATTCAGGGAAATGGAATCGAATAAATTTTGCTTGCCTCAAGAGAAAGGCAGAACAAGGTTTACTTTTAGCTTTAAAATCATCTTAAAACCAAACAATTCATTTGGAAAACTATTAAATTTGAAGTGTAAAGATTTAGAAATTATAAAATCAAAAATATTATGAATCATCAATATGTAGAACGTGTAGTTGATCTGACGCATCCGGAGAAAAATACAATTTATAATATGACTAATGAGGAGGCCAGAGATTTATTGAAATCAGGCGAGACTGAAGGCATCCGAAAAATTGATGGTCAGTTTTCATTGATTTCTGTTGACGGCAAAACCATAAAAATGGCCAGGTCTATTGGGCGGCCTTTGAGATATTTTATAGCTAAACTTGTGGCTGGGCCATGCCTTGTGGTAGCAGAAAGAATTGATACCATTTATGAATATCTGAAAAAAGAAGGACTCGATGACCAGTTTATGCCTAGTTATACCAGGATGGTTCCGGCACATTATATTACAAATATCGAGTTGTTGGGTTGTCCCGATCCAAATCCGACATATGAGCGTTTTTTTACACCGCAGAGAAATAAATACAAAAGTGATGATCCGAAAAGATTAGGCGAAATGTACATTGCTGCTTTGTATGAAGAAATAAAGAAATGGCTTATCAATGAAGCCAAAAGTGGCCCGATTGGAGTTAGTTTCTCTGCTGGAATAGATAGTGGATCTGTATTTTTGCTTACCTACCATGCGTTGCGAGAATTGGGAGAAAGCCCATCAAGATTGAAGGCCTTTACACTTGCGGTAGGAGATGATGCTGAAGATTTGCAGCAGGCAAGAGATTTTTTGAATACCCTTGGTCTTGGTATGTTTCTAGAACCCATTCAAATTGCTAAAGAAGATCTTGATTGGGAAAAAACCATCGAAGTAGTCGAAGATTATAAGCCTCTGGACATTCAGTCAGCTACCATGAATTTCGCACTTCTCCAGGGAATTAAAAAACAATACCCTGATTGGAAATACATGATTGATGGAGATGGTGGTGACGAAAACCTAAAGGATTACCCAATTGAAGAAAACCCAGAATTGACCATCAGATCTGTATTGAATAACTTGATGCTGTATCAAGAAGGTTGGGGAGTTGACTCAATGAAACATTCTTTAACCTACTCCGGTGGATTGAGCAGGGGATACATGAGAACCTATGCTCCTGGAGAAATATTAGGATTTAAGGGCTTCAGTCCATTCACCTTACCAAATGTAATTGAAGTGGCAGAGGGGTTTCCATTCATTGAAATGACGGATTGGGATCATGAAAAATTATACAATCTTAAAGGCGAAATTGTAAGTGCCGGAGTAAAAGCCATCACGGGCATGGACATGCCTGTATTCACGAAAAGACGTTTTCAGCATGGGGCAGCGACAATGGATACTTTTAATGCCACTTTCCCTAAAACAGATATTGAATACCGTAAGGTGTTTAATAAAATTTATGGATAATGAAAACCGGATGTCTGCCTCGTCCGTTGGACAGGCATAGCGTGGCAGTCTGTCAATTTCAACTCTGGAGGCTCAATTAGAGATCGCTTCGTGCCTGCCAACGACGTAAAAAAATACGATGATTGTCCCCGGACCTGTTCTGGGATCTGTTGGCAATTTGAAAAATCATTTCAGATAGCAGGCAGATCCCAGAATAAATCTGGGAATTAACTGATATTTTTTGACGTCATTGACAACCTGCCTATTGCAAGCAAGTTTGTGCGTTTTGGAAAAAATATTAATTATTCTCGCGATGACGGATAGCTTAACTAAGTGACAATGCCAGCGAGGCGGTCAGGCGTAACGCAGAGACCTGGCATTATGAACAGACTCTAATTAAAATTTTATTTTAATACACCTAATTCCTTCCCTACTTCTACAAATGCTTGCACAGCTTTGTCTAAATGTGATTTTTCATGAGCTGCAGAAACTTGCACCCTAATTCTGGCTTTTCCTTTGGGAACTACAGGAAAATAAAAACCAATCACATAAATACCTTTGAGCAATAATTTTTCAGAGAATTGCTGGGATAGTGAAGCATCGTAAAGCATAATTGGAACAATTGGATGAACTCCCGGTTTGATGTCAAAACCGGCAGCTGTCATTTTATCTCTAAAATAATTTGTGTTCTTTTCCAACTCTTCCCTAAGGCTTGTATTGGATTTTAAAAGGTCTAAAACTGCGATGGAAGCTCCGACAATTGCCGGTGCCACCGTATTGGAAAATAAATAGGGTCTTGATTTTTGGCGGAGTAGTTCGATAATCTCTTTCTTTCCGGTAGTAAAACCTCCGGATGCTCCACCAAGTGCCTTTCCAAAAGTTCCGGTTATTATATCAACCCTGTCCATTACACCATGATACTCAGGTACTCCTCTACCCGTTTTGCCAATAAACCCTGTCGCATGGCATTCATCTGTCATCACAAGTGCTTTGTGCTTATCTGCCAGATCACATATTTTATCTAACTGAGCAATGGTTCCGTCCATGGAAAAAACACCATCTGTCACAATTATCCTGTGGCTTAGATGCTCGGCTTCTTTTAGTTTTTCTTCCAAATCTGCCATGTCATTGTTTTTGTAACGAAACCTTTGTGCCTTGCACAGTCGCACACCATCAATAATAGAAGCATGGTTCAGCTCATCAGAAATGATGGCACTATCCTGCCCAAGCAAAGGCTCAAAAACTCCACCATTTGCGTCAAAAGCTGCGGCATAAAGAATGGTATCTTCTGTTTGGAGAAACTCTGATATAAGCTTTTCAAGTTGCTTGTGTATGTCTTGCGTACCACAAATAAATCTTACAGATGACATACCAAACCCATGGGTATCTAATGATCTTTTTGCGGCATCAATTACTGCAGGATGTGATGAAAGGCCAAGGTAATTATTGGCGCAAAAATTAATTACTTTCTTACCTCCTTCGATTTCAATATCTGCACCCTGAGGTGTGGTAATTACTCTTTCATTTTTGAACAAGCCGACTTTTTTAATCTGCTCAAGTTCGTTTTGCAAATGAGGTTTTAGGGTATCGTACATTTTTTTTCTGCTTTATTTTAGAAATAAAAATATTTTGCTTTTATCAATATTATCAAAAATATATTTCCTGAACTCAATTTAATACAGCTACTTAATTTTAATTATTCTCAATAATGCCAAATATAATATTTATTCAATAATTGCGATATCAATAATTATACCTCATATTAATTAAATATATTTAATTTTTCATGGATATAAATATAATTATTTCATATTTTCATTAAAAATGTCAATAGTATCATTTATCAGATCAATTGAAATATTTGAATATGGAACGAATATTAATTACCGGAGCATTGGGTCAATTGGGAACGGAGTTAGCTAAAAAGCTGCAAAGTAAATTTGGTATGGAAAACATCTTTGCCACTGATATCAATCATCTACAAGATTATAATTTTGATGGCACATTTTCGATTCTTGACGTTCTTGACAAAGCATCTATCGAGAATTTTTTGGTTCAAAATAGCATTACTCAGATCTATCACTTGGCAGCGATTCTTTCCGCCAAAGCTGAACATTCACCAAGTATGGCATGGCGAGTAAATATGGATGGACTTATCAATGTTTTAGATCTTGCTAAATCCCATAAAATAGCCAAAATATTTTGGCCAAGTTCTATTGCCGTATTTGGTCCGGATTCACCAAAAGACAATACTCCTCAAAACACCATGTTGAACCCAGATACAATTTATGGAATTACAAAGGTGGCAGGTGAAAAACTCTGTGCCTACTACAATGAAAAGTTTGATTTGGATATAAGAAGTTTAAGATACCCAGGATTAATTGGCTACAATTCACTACCCGGTGGAGGTACGACAGACTATGCAGTAAAAATTTATCATGAAGCATTAAAAGCCGGCACATACACTTCGCCAATTGCTAAGGGCACACAACTACCCATGATGTTTATGCCAGATGCTGTGAGAGCAACACTCGAACTTATGGAAGCGGAGCGGAATGACCTTAGTGTTAAAGACAGTTATAATCTTAGTGGAATAAGTTTTTCTCCTGAAGAATTGGCAGGAAGCATTCAAAAAATAATGCCTGATTTTTCTATTAACTATAATCCGGATTTTAGACAACTAATTGCTGCATCGTGGCCAAATAATATTGATGATGCAAAAGCAAAAAATGACTGGAAATGGAAAGTGGCTTACGATCTCGATAGCATGACCAAAGAGATGATAAGCCACTTAAGAATAAAAGAGCTTGCAATAAGCGAATATTAATATAATTGTGCATCTAATTTTTTAGCCAAAACGGCCTTTGGAACTGCACCAACTTGCTTATCGACAATTTCGTTATTCTTAAATATTAATAACGTAGGGATGCTTCGAATGCCAAATTTCACCGAAATACCAGGATTAGCATCTACATCTACTTTACCGATTATTACTTTTCCCTCATATTCACCGGCCAATTGCTCTACCACAGGACCTATCATTTTACATGGTCCACACCATTCTGCCCAAAAATCTACAAGTACCGGCTGATCTGACGCCAATATTTTTTCGTAATTCGAATCTGTTATTTCAATTGTTTTTGCCATAATCTTATATATTAATAATCTTTGAATTTCAATTTTTTACAAATATAATACTAAAACAAATTTCGGGACTTATTGTCAGAATTGTTATAGAAAAATGTATTTGTTCTGACATTATCGGATATTTTTCTTATTGGAGAAATGACAATGTGACACCGAAAAATAATTTACTCGTTGTTGCACAAGGTAGAAAATTCTTACCCGCCTATTAACTATTGACCTTAAAATTAATCAAGCAAATGACTGGAGATATAAAACCCTACAAGGCAAATTATAGAAAAAAAATGATTTTATAAACTGCATGTAGTGTCAAATCAGACCCTGAAAAGTGTAATTTGATACAGCTTAGTATAAATTGTATCTTTGATTAAAAATAGATATGATGCAGAGTTTGATTAAAAATAAATTAGATGAGCTTAAAATTATTTGTGAAACATACGATGTGAAGACATTGTATGTTTTCGGATCTGCTTGCACTGATAACTTTAATGAATCAAGTGATGTTGATATTCTCGTTGCTTTTAAAGATATCTCCATTGAAAAATATACGGATAACTATTTTGATTTGCATGATACACTGGCCAGATTATTTGACAGGAAAATTGATCTATTGACAGAAAATTCTTTATCGAATCCCTATTTTATTGAGAGTGTAGAAGAAACAAAAGAGTTATTATATGCAGCGTGAGATTTTAAAATACCTGCTTGATATCAAAGAGTCAATTGAATCAATATATGACTACCTTGGAAACAAAAGAGATTTTAACGCATACAAGGCCAACAAATTACTTCGCCGTGGTATTGAAAGGGAGCTCGAAATAATTGGAGAGGCTATAAATAGGATTTTGAAAATTGACTCTGATATTCAAATTTCGAAATCAAGACGGATTGTTGATTTAAGAAATTGGGTAATTCATGGGTATGATAAAGTTGATGATTTGATAATTTGGGGCATAATCTCAAGAGACATTCCTAAGCTAAAGGCCCAGGTCGATGATTTGATTGGGCAATAATACCAAACTGGTCGCCCCTCCGTTCTTCGATATGTTCCTAAGTTATGGTGGTAATTTTTGTCAGCATCACAGTCTAACTATTGACCTTAAAATTAATCTCAGGAATAGTTTCTAAGGATTTTAGAAGCTCATCATTCGGGCTCACCAAAAATTTTCTGGATAGCAACTCTACAGATATCTTTTCACTTTCTTCTATCAAACTCACCTTGAAGGAGCAATTGCCCGGATGTTGCGATACTAATGTTTCTATTTGATTGATCAGTTGAGCACTTACTACTTTAGGCTTCATATTTACGGTAAGCGATTTACTGAGCTTATCACGGATCTCGCTAAGCAGGCTAATGCTATTGATTTTGAATTCAGGTCTTTGGTCGCCCCATGGCTTGGTGATCACCACACCTTTGAGAAATAAAAACCAGCTATTGACCATAAACTCCTTGAAACGGAGATAATCATCAGAAAAAAGATAAAAAGTGTGGCTATCTTCATATCCCTCTATGGTTAGGATGCCGAATGGTTTTCCTTTTTTTGTTACTTTATGTGCCACATCGGTCACTATTCCGGCAACAGTTATTTCCGTCCCTATTTTCTTTTCAAGATCCTGTAAGTCCGAAAATTTGTTCCTAACAAATGACCTGATTTCAAATTTGAATTGGTCCAGCGGGTGTCCGGAGATATAAAATCCGACCACATCTTTTTCAATTTTCAATTTTTCCAATTCTCCATAAGGCTCACAATTTGGCACTTTGGGAACGGGAATTGGCAGTCCATTTTCACCTCCAAATAAACTTTGTTGTGCCGCATTTTTTTCTGACTGTTCCTTATTTCCATATTTGATTACCTTTTCAATGAGTGTCATTTCATTGTCAGGTTCAAATAGGAATTGCCTACGATGGTATTTTTCAAAACAATCAAACGCTCCAGACATGGCCAGGCACTCAAAGGTTTTCTTGTTTACGGCCCGTAAATTTACCCTTGTAGAAAATTCAAAAATATCACTGTACACCCCATTTTCTCTTTCCTGAATAATCGCCTGCACCGCCGCTTCGCCAGCACCTTTAATGGCCGCCATACCAAAACGGATTTCGCCGGCTTTATTTACTTCAAAATTCAGCCCCGATTCATTAATATTCGGGCCAAGAACTTTGATGCCACGATGGCGGCATTCTTCCATAAAGAAAGTCACCTTTTCTATTTGATTTTGGTTGTGCGTCAAGACGGAAGCCATGTACTCACCAGGATAGTGCGCTTTGAGATATGCCGTTTGGTATGCCACAATCGAATAACAGGTAGAATGCGATTTATTAAACGCATAAGCCGCAAACGCCTCCCAGTCTTTCCAGACTTTTTCTGCTACAGTGACATCATGTCCATTGGCCTTGCATCCATCCAGAAATTTTGGTTTCAATTTTTCCAGTAGCGACAAGATTTTTTTACCCATGGCTTTCCTGAGCACATCTGCATCGCCCTTGGAGAAATTAGCTAATTTCTGAGACAACAGCATCACTTGCTCTTGATATACCGTGATACCATAAGTCTCCGCCAAGTATTCTTCCATTGCCGGAATATCATAGGTGATCTCCTCCTCTCCGAGTTTTCTTTTGATAAAATCGGGGATGTATTCCATGGGCCCAGGCCTGTAGAGCGCATTCATGGCGATAAGGTCACCAAATTTATCTGGCTTAAGAGCCCTAAGATGCTTTTGCATTCCGGCACTTTCAAACTGAAAAGTACCATTCGTATGTCCTTTTTGATATAAAGCAAAGGTCTTTTCGTCATCCAATGGAATCGTATCAATATCTATCTTTACGCCATGCCTCTTCTCAATATTTGCAATGGCCGTTTTTATTACAGAAAGTGTCTTTAATCCCAGAAAGTCCATCTTGAGCATTCCGGCAGTTTCTACCACGCTATTGTCAAACTGGGTTACGTAAAGATCTGATTCTTTTGATACACAGACAGGAACAAATTTTGTGATATCGTCGGGAGTAATGATTACCCCGCAAGCATGCAGCCCTGTGTTTCTTACTGATCCTTCCAGCACCTTGGCCTGCTTCAACACTTCAGACTCTTTGGTATTGTTTTTTCTTATTTCTTCCAGTTCGGGGACTTCCTTAAATGCTTTGTCTAATGTGGTGCCTGGTCTTTCGGGAACTAATTTGGCCAAACTCATGGCGTTGGGAAGTGGCAACTCCATCACTCTTCCTGCATCTCGAATGGATGATTTTGCAGCCATGGTGCCATAGGTTATGATCTGGGCTACCTGATTTCGACCATATTTTTTTACCACATAGTCAATGATTTTTCCACGGCCTTCGTCATCAAAGTCGATGTCAATATCGGGGAGTGATACTCTGTCAGGGTTTAAAAATCGCTCGAACAGCAAGTCGTAGGCGATAGGATCTACATTGGTAATTCCTATACAATAGGCAACTGCCGATCCAGCAGCCGATCCCCTGCCAGGCCCTACCGAAACACCCAAATTTCTGGCTTCTGTTGTGAAATCCTGGACGATCAGAAAATATCCAGGGTAGCCTGTGTGCTTAATCGTTTCAAGTTCAAAATCCAGTCTTTCTCTAATTTCAGGGGTAATATCTGCATACCGTCTTTTAGCACCTTCGTAAGTCAAATGCTTCAAAAAGTCATCTTCAGATTCAAAACCTTCAGGAATATCAAATGCTGGCAGCAGCACATCACGATCCAACTCGAAAGATTCTACCTTATTGACAATCTCATTAATATTTTCAATGGCCTCAGGAAGATCCTTAAAAAGATCTTTCATTTCCTCCTGGGATTTGAAGTAGTATTCCTGATTTGGAAATCCATATCTAAAACCACGGCCTCTGCCTATGGGAGTAGATTGCAACTCATTTTCTTTGACACATAATAAGACATCATGTGCATTGGCATCGCTTTTGTCCAGGTAAAAAACGTCGTTAGAGGCTATGACCTTCACATCATATTTTTCTGCAAATTGAAGCAAAACCTCATTTACACGATTGTTTTCTTCCAATCCATTGCGGAGCAATTCTATATAAAAATCTTCCCCAAATATTTGAATCCACCACTTCAATGCATCTTCTGCCTGATGCTCTCCTACGTTCAAAATCAGATTTGGAATCTCACCCCCCAAGCCACCAGATAAGGCAATTACGTTAGCGGAATATTGTTTGATCAGCTCCTTGTCAATCCTGGGATAAAGACCATATAATCCTTCGATATACCCACAAGAACTCAATTTGGATAGATTATGATAGCCGTCCTTGTTTTTGGCCAGTAGCACTTGCTTGAATCTTTTGTCCGGATTGTCTTTTGTAAATTTTAATTTTAATCGTTCTTCGGCGACAAAGTATTCACAACCAATTATTGGTTTTACATCGTTGGCCAGCGCTTCTCTTACAAATTTGAATGCCCCAAACATATTGCCCAGGTCTGTAAGCGCTACAGCCGGCATATTATGTTCTTTGGCTTTGGCAATAATTCCTTTGATGTTTGGCGTGGCCTGCAATACCGAAAATTGTGAATGTAGATGCAGGTGACAAAAAGGTGTTGTCACTTCACGGTGGATTACTGCATCATCTACAAATTTTACATTTGATTTATCCTTCTTGCCAAAGTTGGCCAAAGATAGCTTGGGTTCTTCATAGGTAATTTCCTCAAGTGGGGTGTCGTCAACTGGTGAAACAACACGGTGAGAGAGCAAGCCAAAATAGCATTTGGCATTGGCGGCAACATCATAAGCCGCATCGTGCGCATCGGCAAATTCTTCACCAAATAATTTTTTATAAAGTTCCAACAACCTAGGCCATTTGAACTTTCCGCCTCTGCCACCGGGGATGGCACAAAATTCTGTAGAAGCCAGCTGGGTATCCAGGGCTTCTTTGTTGGCAATTACATTTTCCTTTTCATTTCGCAAATACTCCGACCCGACCACCTTAACGTCAAAATCTATGATATTATGACCAATGATCAGGTCTGCCTGATGGAGATCTTTTGTAAATCTGTCCAGCACTTCACCGATTGGCCGGCCTTCTTCGAGTGCTCTTTTTGTGGATATTCCATGGACTTTTTCGGCATTGAAAGGAATGGTATATCCATCGGGTTTTACAATGAAATTCTCATTGGACATTAACTTCCCTTTATTGTCGTGAAGTTGCCAGGCAATCTGTACTACCCTTGGCCAATTGTCAAATTCGGAGAGCGATGCTTGTTTATTTTTTGGTAAACCGGTGGTTTCAGTATCGAAAATCAGGTACATAATTGTAGATCAGAATATTATCAATTGTCGGTTTAAGTAATGCTATAATCAAACCGAAATAAGGGTTTCAAATTATGGAAATCTCATGGACTTTTGGTGAAATTTGGGAATAATAATTTCGATTAAGGTTAAGGCACAATCATGATGTTCCTATGACAGATTGTGAGAACTACCAACAGCTGTTCTGGCAGCATCATTACGACCGGAAATATTGACCTATGTTATTGTTATTCTTTTCAATTACATAAAATATCCATTAGATTAGTACTCACAACACAAAAGATATAAACGCAATAACTTTAGCGAATTGTTGATTATAATTCTCTCATTCCGATATTGCTCAAGCTTTCAAATCAAGGAAAAATTACAGATTTTAAATATTTAGAATTACTGGTGTCCGGTTAAATTAGCTAATCAAATTATATTTTCTTAGAATAGTA
>CAZDRA010000073.1:0-22770 GCA_964507705.1 uncultured Roseivirgaceae bacterium
TCTCTTCGGTCACCTCTATCTCTTCGATCACCTCTATCTCTTCGTCCTCCCCTATCTCTTCTATCATTTCTATCATCAAATTTTTTCGATTTAACATTCAAGTCTGGTGCATCTTTGTAGTAGGATAAAAAGCGATTAAACTCTACAGAAACAAACTTTTTTATCAGCTCCTCACGGGATAGCCAAGCCAACTTTTTATATATGACATCAAGATAATCTTCAATAATAGACTCATTTACTTCTACAAATTCTACCTTATCAATCAATGTAAAAAGTTGCTTTTCACAAACATCCTTACCGTTTGGAACTTCTTTTTTCTCAAATCCTTTTCCAACCTTTTTCTCTAATTGAGAGATCTTGTTTGTCTCTCTTCCATGGACAATAGTAATAGAAATTCCTTTTTTTCCAGCTCTTCCAGTTCGACCGCTTCGATGAATGTATGATTCCAGTTCATCAGGAATATTATAATTAATAACATGACTAAGATCATTGACATCCAAACCTCGAGCTGCCACATCAGTTGCCACAAGTATTTGCAAATGCTTTTGTCTAAAGCGACTCATGACATGATCACGTTGCGCTTGTGAAAGATCGCCATGAAGTGCGTCGGCATTGTACCCATCTTGCATTAGTTTATCAGCGACTTCTTTGGTCTCACGTCTGGTCCTGCAAAAAACTATTCCATAAATATTTGGATAGAAGTCTGCAATTCTTCTCAGTGCCGGATATCTGTTACTGGCTTGTACAACATAGTAATGATGCTGAACATTATCAGCTCCCGCATTACGCTTGCCCACCGATATTTCTTCGGCATCTTTCATGTATTTTTTTGCCATGCCAGCTACCCCTTTAGGCATTGTCGCAGAAAATAACAGCGATTGTCTCCCTTCAGGAGTTTTACTTAGAATAGCACTCAAATCTTCCTTAAAACCCATATTGAGCATTTCATCCGCTTCATCCAGCACAACGTACTTGATGTTGTCAAGAATCAACTTCTTTCTTTTTATTAAATCCAACACACGCCCGGGAGTTCCCACAACAATTTGTCCACCCCGCTTAAGAGCAGAAATTTGCTTATCTATCGGAGTTCCACCATAGACCGGAACCACAAATAAGCCATTGATATATTTAGAATAATAATCGAGATCGTTAGATATTTGCATGCAAAGCTCTCTGGTAGGGCAAAGTATAATACCTTGAACAGACTTGTTTTTCCATTCAATATTATGAATCATCGGCAAACCAAATGCCGCAGTCTTACCTGTGCCAGTTTGCGCCAAAGCAACCAGGTCTTTAGTTGAACTGAGTAAAAATGGTAATGTCTTTGCTTGAATAGGAGTTGGTTTCTCAAACCCTAACTCATCAATCGCCTTGATGATATTCTCATGTAATCCTGTATCCTGAAATGTTTCCATAAAATGTAATTGCTTTCTTTTCCGGGAATACAAAATCAACTATCTGAATAACAGGTGATTACGTACAATTGAAAAAGATTTTTATTGAAGTTTTAAAATTTGTGTGCAAAGATACTTTATGCTCAGATATTTATTCCTATGTACTCACATTTTTGTTATTAATTCTAAAGCTTGACGCTAAGGTCATTTCATCAACTACTTGGGAATCTATGATCCCAGAAAAATTGCTGAGAGTCAACCAAATGAACCTTATCTACAAAATCTTCATGAAGGGTGTTGATAACAAAATTTTGCTCAGAAGGTACAATCACTGATGGAATTTTCATACAAAGTGATTCCTGTGAATCGTACCAAAGGCCGCCCAAATTTTGGGTATATGCATAGGAAGATAAATGATGCCATTGCAAAGGCAATTCTGATAATTTCACCTCATACAGAACGATCGAATCTGCGATTTCTATCTGCATAAGACTAAAAGTTCCAGCAGGCCTTATCCCATTGGTATGCGCAAGTAACTCCAAGGCGCACAAAGAAATATTTTCGGAGCAATAAATTACATGCTGGCCATTTTTATTCCAGCGATTTGCGACTCCGGAACTGAACAATGAAGAGGCATATTTTTCTAGTGAGATTCTATAAAAGATCATACATTATCGCCATATTCCAAGGCTATCAATCTATCATCTGTATATTTAATACCACTAATTGTATTCAAAAAATCTAACGGTGAGTCATTATCAAAAAAATGATTGGGTTTTTGAAGCCATTCATTAAACTGATCTGAGGAACCAAATAATGCGATACCATGATTAAATAACGACAACAAAGCAAATACATGCTCTTGCAAATAGGGCTTCATCGGTAATTGCTTCAATTTATAATTTCTAAATGTTTTGATATTTAGGTTAAGAGAAAGAGATAAAAATTCATCTTTCAATCCAGAAAGTATTTTTAGGTTAAAAATTTGCTCTGAATCAATATTATTTTGCCTAACTGCATAAAGCATATCCGGCTCTGAAACAACGCTTGGAATTTCTACCATTTTATACTTCTTTTTCTTTTTCATACCCAAATATAGGTATTTATACCTTGTATAAAAAGTATTTTTACCTATTTAATTATTATAATATATGAACAATCTCAAAAAAGGTTCCGTTTAGATTACTAACCATGATGATACGTTTGTTAATAGTATTTGCTCTAATCACCAATAGTTTAAATGGGTACACGCAAGAACCCAGGTATCAAATGAGCATTTATTTCGGCGGTGGCAGCAATTATATTACTGAAAACCAACTATCAGATTTAAAAATATTTTTACAACTTATCACCAATGTTCAACAATATAATATCACTATTCATAGCCATACTGATAATATTGGTAGTGAAGAATTCAATGAATGGCTTTCTAAAATGCGCAGTCAATCGACAATAGAATAATTACTGCTCAACAACATCGAACATGATATGATTGAAATAAAAGATTTTGGTTTGCACAATCCTGTTTATGATAATTCTACATGGGAGGGAAAGCTAAAAAACAGAAGAGTAGATATACTACTTTGGCCACAGATTCTTTGATTATGCAAGTCATCCTATTGATGCACATTTTATTTTTCCTCTTCTTCGGGATAATCGAAATTTATACCCACTCCCCTATCATTTAACTCTTTTAAAGCCATTTTGAGCTTCTCATAATTTACATCAAGCATATCTGTCATGTTATCATTGAGATATATAAAATTGAGTTTTCTAAAATTTTTTATTTCTTCAGGAAAATCTGTGATAAGATTGTGCGAAACATCCAATTCTTCCAATTGCTTCAACTCAAGTACTGACGAAGGAAATACAGTTAAATGATTGTGCTGTAAGTGCAAATACTTCAATTTCTTTAGGTTGGAAATATCCGGTAATTCTCGAAGTTTGTTATGATGGATGTATAATTCCTTTAAACTTTCCATTGATCCGAGCGACTCCGGCAATTCATCAAATTGGTTATGGGATAAAAATAGAATATTAAGATTCTTAAGGCTTGCAATTTTACTGGACAGTTGATCGATTTTATTATAATAAATATCAAGCCAGTTCAACTGCTTCAAATCAAATAATTCTTCCGGCAGTTCATTTAGTTGATTTTTATAGACCATGAGAATTTCAAGGTTTTCCAATTCCCCTATTTCACCAGGAAGATTAACGAGCTTGTTTTCCGGCAAGACCAATTCCTTTAACGATTGTAGTTGACCAATCTCCGATGGTAAACTTATCAATCCACAATTGCGCATCGTAAGTATTTCAAGGCTTTCTAATCCTACAATATACCTTGGGTCCAATGCAACTATATTTCTACTCAAACCAAGTTCTTTCAAAGATTTCATTTTTTCCAGCCCATTGAGAGAAGAAATCTTATTGTTGGATAATTGAAGTGATTTTAAGTTTTTTAGCTTACGCAATCCTGCCGGAAGCTTTGTCAATCCATTATTACTCAGGTTGAGATTTTCGAGGCTTTTCCATTTTTTCAGCCTCAGCTTGCGCCCATTCCTCTCCAATTGATTATTGGATAAATCAAGACTTTTGAGCTGTTTTAATTTATGGATTCGAGAAGGTACTTTTGTCAATTTATTGTAACTGAGATCAAGACTTTCCAAATTAAAATTTTTTCTAATTGATATACTTTTATATCCAAGGTCGTTATGGCTCAAATTTATTTTTTTCAATTTCGGAAGAGAAAACAAATCCTTATCTATAGTTTTAATAGCATTTCCAGAAAAGTCCAGAGAGTCCAGATTATCCATATCATTCAACTGATCTGGAAGTCTCTCAAAATGTCCATTGTTGAATTTCAAGGAAGAGCGCTCCAAAAAGTTTGAAGACTTCATCAAAGAATCATATTTAACCCTATTGATTGAATCCAACATATAGCTTTCATTTTTGCGCATCAACTCAGCACTGGCTCTCCTTTCATCCATCTCACGTTCTCTTATCAACATATCTGGATAAATTTTATGAAGACTATCCATTTTCATCTCCCACTTCAATTTTCGATTTTCAGCAAGAGTGGTTTCCTCTATCCAAATTTCTTGTTGCATTTTTTTAATTGAATCGAGTTCAACTTTTCTTTCTTTGCTCAATTTTAGTTTCTGTGCCTGCACAGAAAAAAAAGAAAAATTACAAAGGAAAATAGCGATAAAAATTGTTCTTAAATTGATCATGCTTGTTGTTGTTTAATTACATTACAATTATAACTAAATCTTTAGTTTAATATTTCATAGCGACAAACTATTTTTTTAGTTATTCTTTATTGATATTTGAGTTTATGAGGAATACTACTCTCCTTCATGGATTTATATCACTTTTATCATTCATATGGCTTACACATTTATCTTCTTGTGCAGTTACCAAATTTCGCATTGACAAAATTCCTTTAGAAAAATATTTTGAAGCAAACTCAACATTTAGGGAGAGTCATACAGGATTGCTGGTTTATGATATTGAGAAAAAAACAACACTTTTTGATTACAATGCAAACAAGCATTTTACACCAGCCTCAAATACAAAATTATTGACGTGGTACTCTGGTATAAAAATGTTAGAAGATTCCATTCCTTCTTTGGAATATTGTATAGTTAAGGATACACTATTTTTTACAGGAACAGGTGACCCTTCCCTACTTTATCGGCATTTTGATAATACTAATACCCTGGATTTTCTACAATCAACTTCGGACCATTTAGTTTATGTCCAAAGACCAATGGCTGACCAGCGGTTTGGGCCGGGTTGGGCATGGGACGACTACCCATTTTATTATTCAGCAGAGAAATCATCATTTCCCATTTATGGAAATATGGTAAAATTCCATAAAGAGTTGGGAAGTGATTATATCCAGATCACTCCCGATTATTTTGAAAATAACCTATCGTTACAACAAGTCAATTCAGCAAGCAAATATCTAATTGAAAGAGATGAAAGTGCTAATATTTTTACTTTAAAGTTCAACGAAAATCTCATGGATATTGATGATGCTGTTCCTTTTATTTATTCCAATGACCTATTTATTAATCTATTATCTGATACCTTAAAAAGATCCATTTATTCCAAGAAAACTTTTCCCGATTGTAAAACTGATGTTCTATACTCCGTTTCTACAGATTCAATTTATAAGCAAATCTTAATCGAATCAGATAATTTTTTGGCTGAACAATTATTGTTAGTCATCAGTGGTCAACTAAGAGATACACTCAGTTCAGAAAATACTATTAGTTTCATGGTGGAAAACCACTTTTCTGAGTTAAAAGATCAAATCAATTGGGTAGATGGCTCTGGTCTTTCCAGATATAACCAAGTAACACCAAATGCCATCGTTGCCGTTTTAGAAAAAATATATGATGAAACCCCAACTGAAAAAATATTTGCCTATTTACCAAAATCAGGGAGCAGGGGTACGCTTAAAACGTCTTTCCCACAACTTCAAGGTAGGATTCATGCCAAAACTGGATCCATGAGTCATGTATATAATTTATCTGGATTTATGGAAACAAATTCAGGGAAAATGCTATTATTTAGTTTTATGAATAATAATTTTAACGTTTCTATCAGGGAGCTGAAAGCAGAGATGGAAAAAGTACTCTTGGTTTTTATAAACGATAAATAATGACCCGAATAATTAGCCTTATTTCAATAATCATATTAAGTAATACTATAATCTTAGCCCAACCGGTCATTAAAATTGCCAAACTAAAATACAATGGCGGTGGAGATTGGTACGCCAATAAAACGGCACTTCCTAACTTAATAAAATTTTGCAATAGTAATCTGAATATGAATATTGTAAATAGTGAAGATGTAATTGAAGTTGGAAGTGCTGAACTATTTTTATATCCATATGTGTACATGACCGGCCATGGAAACGTCGTTTTTTCAAATCATGAAGCAGAAAACTTGCGCAACTACCTTATTGGTGGTGGCTTTTTGCATATCGATGACAATTACGGGCTGGATCAATACGTAAGACTGGAGATGCGAAAGGTATTTCCTAAAATTGAATTTGTAGAGCTGCCCTTTGATCACCCAATTTATCACCAGAAGTACAAATTCAAAGAAGGTTTACCAAAAGTCCATGAGCATGATGGCAAACCTCCACAAGGGTTAGGTATAATTTACGAAGGAAGATTACTTTGCTTTTATTCTTATGAAAGCGATTTGGGAAATGGCTGGGAAGACCGGAGCATTTACAACGACCCTGAGTCCAAAAGACAAAAGGCACTTATGATGGGTGCAAACATCATTTCTTATGCATTTACGCTGGATTAAAAAATCATATTTATTTAGGATAATAGCATTGTGTTTGTAGTTTTGCAATTCGTTACAAGCCTATCCAGAAAACTAATTGTTTTTAAACAATTTTTGCAATCAAGCGTTTTCATTTACAATTCATATTATTAAAATAACAATGACTAAAAAAATGCACAATTTATCAAAACTTGGCCCAGTGCTTATATTGGCACTATTCATTTTAGCCGGCTGCTATCCAAAAGGACCCGAATATTATGCTGATCTTGATTTGACTGTTACAGATTATGATATAGATTATAATTTTGGAGAACAAAAAAAATATTTCATGGCTGATACAGTTGAGTACATTACAAATATTGATGATAGCGAACTTGACCCTGCGGATGAAGAAAAATTACTTCAGGAAATTGAATCCAATTTTACTTCAAGAGGCTACCAACGTCTCGATCCAGCTGATATTGATGATGCTCAATTTGTAGTAACAGTAAGTGTAATAGCATCTGAGAGTACAAGTGTTGGCTGGGTTCCGGGATACCCTTGCTACCCAGGATGGGGATGGGGATGTGGTTTTCCTCCATATTATCCACCTTATTGGGGAGGCTATTATTCATATAGCTACACAACAGGTTCTGTAATAATCAACTGGTGGGATCCGCAGTCACCAACTGTTCCACAATCATCTGAAGAAGCTCAGCCCATCCATTGGGTAGCAGCATTCAATGGTATGGTTTCAAGTTCCAAAGAAAATAATGCTGCAAGAATTCAATCCGGTATCAATCAAGCATTTAAGCAATCTCTATACATTCAAAGCAAATAATAACAAAATGAAAAAGTATATATATTTAATTGGGTTAATCTCAATAATAAGCACCACGAGTGTTTTTTCGCAAGGATTGTTTAGCGTTTCGTACGACATTGGTGTTCCTATGGGAGGCACAACAGATTTAATTGCAGCGCCAAGTTTCAGGGGATTTGGTGTCGAAGCCAGAGGATTTATTACCGACAACCTATCATATGGTGGTTCTTTTAATTGGGCAGTATTTTATGAAGAATTCGGCCCCGAGGAATGGACTGAGGATGGTGACACCAGAACTGCTTATGGAAAACAATATCGATATATCAATTCTTTTCCAATAATGGCTACTTTGCATTATTATTTTGGCGAATGGGATGAGACACGCTTGTATGTAGGAAGCGGTATTGGTGTACAAAAAGTAGATGAAAGGCTTGATATGGGATTATATACTGTTGATAATAAAAATTGGAGATTTGGATTTGCCCCAGAGGTTGGAATTCTCATTCCGGTAAATTTCAGTAGTTCATTAAACCTATCTGCAAAATATCAATATGCTGTAAAGGTTGGCGACAGACCGGCAGTATCATATTTAAACTTCAAAATAGGATTGGCGTTTATGTAAATATTGAAATTATTTGATATCATAAAAGTGCTTCATCTAAGCACTTTTATTTGACAAAATTTCATTTGGCCAGGTAAAACACTCAATATATTTTTATAGGAGATATAAAAATGGGAGTGTATAATTCAACTCCTATTTTCCAAAACTTTCAACCTGATATCTAAGCTGTGTAGAAAAAACCGGAATGGATATTTTAACCAATGCAAAAACACCGCTTTTCTTTAAACCAGGTCTATAACCAACTTCACCGCTGTAGGCCCAACTAATCTTTCGGTTAAACTTACCCTCTACTCCAGCCCTAAAACCAAGAACATTTTTTTGAATTGGCTCAGCAGAAAACCTATCACCGTCATTGTAAATATCGTCAACTGTAACAACCGGGGTGAAATTGATATCAAAAAATGTAGTGAATATTAAGTCATTTACAAGAGTACCATATATTTTATCAGGCTGAACAGCTACATTTTTAATTAATGTTAGCGAACCACCAATAAAAAATCCTAAGGCAGACATATTGCCATAAACAGACTCATCGGATCCGATTTCACCGCCTTCATCAGAAATTAACGTGACACGCTGTTTGTCCATTATTCTATTATAATCAACGGCAGATCTATAGCCCATTCCTCCAAATCGTGCGCCAATTATTCTTCTTCCCTTGGTAGGAATTATAGTATGCAATGGTACAGTTGCTCCCCATTTATCCCCTTTGTACCTTTTAGAATATAAAATAAATTTTGTTTCCGTGTCAAATTCTTCGTCTTTGATATGGTAAGTACCCAACACCTCAAAATAAGAAAAGGCTCGCGCTTCATTGTCAACAGTGCTATTTTTTATTGCTGCATCTCTCACTAAATCAAAAGGCTTTCCATAAGGTGCTCTGACATGTGCCTCAAAGCTAGCAACATTTTTCATATAGTATTGTGCCTTTATACCCCAGCCAACAGTTGTATTGGTAGTAAAATATTCTCCATACATTGGTTGAATGTGTATGAATAGCTTATTTATATCATAAGGAGTATCATACAACTCTTCATAAGTTAGCGTTTTAGCCTCTTTGCTGAGGTTAGCATTTTGAGCACTTACAAGTCCTACAGTGCCAAAAAATAAAAATAATGATATCGCTATAAATATTTTCTTCACCTTAAAAAGGATTTAATTAAATTATAATGGTCGTCTTTCGAACCATGACCTGAACAAATATATTTATAAAATGATAGTATGAAAATGTACCATAGTAAATAGCAATTCGGCAGTATGTAAGTTTTTAAATAAAACTTATGTTAACCATTGAAACATTTCAGTTTGAAAGATTCCATCATCTAACCAAGTACTTTAAATGCCAAGTGATTAAATATTGGAATTGAGCCAATTACATTGAAGATATCAGGAAATTTGTTGAAGGGAAATTAAATTAGCCTCGATGATTTTATCAGCTACATCTTTAGTAATCGCTGTGGAAATAAAGAGTGTTTCGAATTGGGAGGGAGCTATGTAAACACCATTTTCAAGCATCTTATTGAAATACTTACCAAAAAGACCAGTATCTGATGTTTTAGCTGATTTGAAATCAATCACCTCATTTTCTGTAAAGAACAAACTGATCATAGACCCAATGCTATTAATCGTATAGTTTTTGCCTACTTTTTGTAAATTATCTTCAAATCCTTTTTTCAACCTTTTCGATATACTCTCAAGATTGTCATAGACATCGCCATTGGAATTGAGGTGATTAAGCATTGCGTATCCTGCATTCATGGCGATAGGGTTTCCACTTAGCGTTCCGGCTTGATAAACTGGCCCGGCAGGTGATATAAAATTCATAATCTCCTTTTTGCCACCATATGCACCAACAGGCATGCCTCCACCAATAATTTTCCCTAGTGTGGTCAAATCAGGCATTACATTAAATACCTCTTGAGCTCCACCCTTGGCCAATCTAAATCCTGTCATAACTTCATCAAAAATATAGATAATCCCATGGTCATCGCATAGCTTCCTTATTCCCTGAAGATACCCTTCTTTCGGCAATACACATCCCATATTCCCAGCAACAGGCTCAATTATTATGGCAGCAATTTGGCCTCCATTTTTTTGAACTAGCTCTTCTAATGCCTCAAGATTATTATAAGGAACAGTTAGTGTGTCTGCGGCTGTTCCTTTTGTTACTCCCGGACTGTCAGGAGTTCCCATGGTTGCTACCCCACTACCGGCAGCAATTAAAAATGAATCGCCATGCCCATGGTAACAACCTTCGAATTTTATGATTTTATCTCTTCCTGTAAAACCTCGTGCCAACCTTATGGCTGACATGGTTGCTTCGGTCCCTGAGTTAACCATACGAACTTTTTCAATTGATGGAACCATTTCGATGATCAATTCGGCCACGTTTACCTCAGCTTCTGTTGGAGCCCCAAATGATGGTGACTTTTTCAAAGCATCTATTACAGCCTTCTCAATTTCTTCATTGGCGTGGCCGAGAATCATTGGGCCCCACGAATTAATTAATTCGATAAATCCATTACCATCTTCATCATAGAGATATGCACCTTTTGCAGATTTTATAAATAACGGATCACCACCAACTGAATTAAAAGCTCTAACCGGAGAATTGACACCTCCGGGAATCAATTGCTTTGCCTTATCGAAAAGAGATTTGCTATTTTTTTTAATTAACACTGCTTCTAATTTTTTGGGGATACAACTACTAATTCTGAATTTCTAAACTTAATTATTGGCACGATCTGATTGCTATTTTTATTGCCATAAAGTGCTCCTTGAAATATTTCTCCTTCAATGATTTCATCAATTCCACGATCAAACTGAAATAGACTTCCCATCCGATTCATCATTTTTCCTGTTGTGATCATCACCTCATATCCAATGTAAAAATTTCTTGTGGGATATGCGTTAAATGCCTCCATAAATAAGGCATTAAGGCTTTCATACTTTGGGTTTGATTTATCAATAAACGTAGGTGCAATAAGATGCGCATTTAATCTATCTAACCCTCCTAAGGAAATAACTTGCTGACTCAGCCATTCTTCAAAACCCAACAGGGCAATTGCATCTCCTCTTGTCTCAAGGCCGGTTATTGTATTTGCAGCCAAGGCTTGATCATTAGAAGCTACAAAAACATGACCAATGCTATCCGGTTGTATTGCAAGATAATCTTTTTTCGTAATCCTTAAGTTTCCTTTAATTTTTAGATCAATTTCTAAAGAGTCAAATTCACTTGCATCAAATTCTACAGTATTTGTATTTGTCAATATATCAAGGATATTTTTGGCGTCTTCTTTGGCAACTCCATCGATATAACAAACTGTAAATCCCTGCTTTTCGATCTCCTTTTTATATTCATAAGCCATTACAGAATCTCTTGCATTTGTTCCATGAAATACAAAAACATTCTTATTCTCAATTGTCGAAGCCATATAATCTGCTGCTTTTCTGGCTCGTGTTTTCCCGGAGGGCAAGAATAAAAACGCATATGGATTTTTCCCAATAATCTCTGAATTTCCTGATAGCGGATTAATCATATTGATCCGGTTTATGAAAGAAAAGTTAGAAACTATCTTCACAGGATCCGGGAATAAGGGGCCAATAATTAAGTCCATATGCTTAATTTCATCTAACTCAAGAATTTCGGCAGTGGTTGCACTATCCTTTTTAGTATCATACAGATGAAGAGAAATATTGATCCCCTTGCTTTTAAGATCCGATGCGCCCATTAAAATCCCTTCGTACAATTCAATCACAAACTCATTTGATAAATGCTTAGGGTTATTTTTGATTTTATCTTTCATAAATGGCAACATTACTGCCACTTGATACTTATCTTTTTTAACGGATTTCAAATTTTCATCTATTCGATATCTGTTGTTATCAAGATTATAAACTGAAACAATATTTTCGAGCAAATCCCTGTCCTGGTTAGCAATCGGTTGTTGAAATATTTTTTCTGCAAGACCTTCAGCAATTGTTTTATCAGAAGGATATTCTTTTAACAGGCTATCAAGCTGACTTAATTCAAGTTTTTGAAGAAAGCTTTTTTTGAGGCCAGAGGCAGCCGATAAAATTTCATGATTTTTTATTTTCGAAGCATAGGTCAATCCTTTTTTGTAGTCACCTTCCTGCAAATAAATATTCGTTAGCCACAAATAAACCTCATCTTGCTTTTCCCAATTTGGATATTCGGAAAGTATCTGAAGAAACATATCTCTGGCTACATATTTATGATTGTCATTGTAAGCAGAAATTGCATAGTAATAAGATGATATTGCAGCATATTGATTCCCTTCCAAGGAGCTTATCAAGGGCTTGAAGGTCTGCATCGCAAGACTGTATTTTTCAAGACTCATCAATTCCTTGGCATTTTTAAATCTCAATTCGTTGGGATCAGTTTTTTGAGAAAATGATATACCTATAGAAATCAAAATGAAAAAGGCAGCCAAATTAACTCTTAAGAAAAAATATTTGAGCATTGTAATTAACTTACTTGCACTTAGCTTAAAAAAATAAGAATTAAATAAATGAGGAAAATGTTCAATTATATCCATACTAAAATTTGTTAATCAAAAACGCCGGTCAATTCGACAACATAAGTCATGTCACCCCTTATTCCCATTCTATTGTTGCGGGAGGCTTAGAACTGATATCATACACGATCCTGTTTACTTCCTTCACATTATTTATAATTTTATTGGAAATATCAGCCAAAAAATCATAAGGCAATTTACTCCAATCTGCCGTCATACCATCAACACTACCAACAGCCCTTAGTGCCACAACATTTTCGTATGTTCGCTCATCTCCCATCACTCCCACAGATTGGACGGGCAATAGCACAGCCAAAGCCTGCCAAACTTCATCGTAATGCCCTCTTTCTTTTAGGCCATTGATGAATATATAATCAACATCCTGGAGTATTCTCACCTTTTCGGCAGTTACTTCTCCAATGATCCTGATCCCTAAACCCGGTCCCGGAAAAGGATGGCGGTTGAGAATTTTATCTGATATTTCCATAGAACGACCAACTCTTCTCACTTCGTCTTTAAACAAAGTATTTAATGGCTCTACGATTTTGAGATTCATTTTTTCAGGTAATCCACCAACATTATGATGAGATTTTATAGTAGCAGAAGGACCCTTTACAGAAACTGACTCAATCACATCTGGATAAATTGTGCCTTGTGCCAGCCATTTCACATCCTGGATTTTATGAGCCTCTTCATCAAAAATTTCTATGAAGGTTTTTCCTATGGCTTTGCGCTTATCCTCGGGATCTGATAATCCTACCAAGGCATCATAAAATTGCTTTTTCGAATCAACACCTTTCACATTCAATCCCATGTCTTTGTAGGAATGAAGCACTTCCTCAAATTCATTTTTTCTTAAAAGACCATTGTCAACAAAAATGCAATAAAGATTTTTTCCTATTGCCCTGTGGATGAGCATGGCGGCAACAGAGGAATCGACACCTCCCGAAAGCCCAAGGACTACCTTGTCACCTCCAATTGTTTGTTTAAGTTGTGATACGGTGGTTTCTACAAATATGTCAGGCGTCCAGTCTTGCTTGCATCCGCAAATATGAACGACAAAATTTCTCAATAAAATTTTTCCTTCTTCGGTATGCGTCACCTCTGGGTGAAATTGTATACCATAAGTATCCTCATTATCCAGCTTAAATGCAGCGTGATTGACATCCTCGGTGCTGGCGATATTTTTGAAGTTGGCAGGTAACTTAGAAATGGTGTCTCCATGCGACATCCACACTTGATTACCAAGCGTCATTTCTTTCAGAAGATCAAAATGCTGATCCATCTTTTCTAATCGAGCCCGACCATATTCCCTGATTTCTGATGGAACTACTTCTCCTTTACTTTCATGAACCAAAAGCTGGGCTCCGTAGCAAACTCCTAAAACAGGAATTTTCCCACGGTAGTTATCCAAATCTATCTGAGGAGCTTCATCTTCCCTAACAGAACATGGGCTACCGGATAAAATCACACCTTTAATATTTTCTATAGTCTTGGGTAAATGATTGTAGGGGTGTATCTCACAATAAACATTCAACTCCCTGATTCTTCTGGCAATTAGCTGTGTGTATTGAGAACCGAAATCAATGATCAATATTTGCTCTGACATGCTGCAAAAATAATATTAAACCCGAATATTTTGGGAGTTAAATTGTGAAAGGTTATAAAATTTTGATATTCCTGAAATTGAGTCTTTACCCTAAAATATGTCTATAAAACACCTTTGGTACTGGGCAATTTGTTCAATTCATCCTTATTGCGCTTAACCGCCATTTTGATGCATTTTGCCAGTGCTTTGAAAATGGCTTCAATTTTGTGGTGCTCATTGTCGCCCTCAACTTTTATATTGAGATTACATTTTGAGGCATCTGCAAATGATTTAAAAAAATGATAAAACATCTCAGTGGGTAAATCACCAACTTTTTCTCTTGCGAACTCACAATCCCAAACCAACCAAGGCCTACCTCCAAAATCCAGTGCTACTTGCGCCAACGAATCGTCCATAGGCAATAAAAATCCATATCGATTGATTCCTTTTTTATCACCAAGTGCTTTCAGAAAAGCTTCTCCAAGGGCGATGGAGGTATCTTCGACGGTATGGTGTTCGTCAACATTCAAATCACCTTTCACGCTGATGTTTAAATCAATCCCCGCATGCTTGCCAATTTGGTCAAGCATATGATCAAAAAAACCAAGCCCGGTATTGATATTCGTTTTTCCATCACCGTCGAGATTCAACTCAATGCTGATATCTGTTTCATTGGTCTTTCGAGATATTTTTCCAATTCGATCAGGCAATCGCAAATAGTTATAAATATCATCCCAGGTCTTTGCTGAAAAATCAGCTTCATCATTTGGTAATGTATTTATGAAAATTGCTTTTGAACCCAGGTTCTTTGCCAACTGAACATCTGTCTGCCGATCTCCAATAACATACGAATTCTTTATGTCGAAACTCCCGTCAATATAATTTGCTAATAATCCAATACCCGGCTTTCTGGTAGGTAGATTCTCATTCTCAAATGATCGGTCGATTAATATTTCGTCAAAAACTACGCCTTCTCCTTCAAGTGTTGTGAGCATTTTATTTTGTGCAGGCCAAAAGGTATCTTCAGGAAAGGAGTCTGTCCCCAAACCATCTTGATTTGTTACCATGACAAATGAATAATCCAGCTCCTTCTTTATTTTCTGCAAGAATGAAATTGCTCCCGGAACAAATTCCAGTTTCTCCAGAGAATCTACCTGAAAGTCCGCAGGTGGCTCTTTAATGATTGTGCCGTCTCTATCTATAAATAATATTTTTTTCATCGATTAAAGTAATTAAGCGATTCAATTAATTTCAAATTTTCCTCTTTAGTCCCAATGGTAATTCTCAAACAATCTCTACAAAGTGCGACATTCGACCTGTCCCTGACAATTACTTTATTATCTATCAATTTCAGATAAATTTCGTGGGCACGATCAACTTTCGCCAAAACAAAATTAGCATCGCTGGGATATATTTTTTTTACAGAAGAAATTTTGATAAGGCTGGATATTAATTGCTTTTTCTGGGCAATCATATATTTTACCATCTCCTGCATCTTCTTTTCATTTTCAATCGCATTCAAAGCCAATTCCTGTGTAGCTCCATTGATGTTGTATGGAGGTTTGATCATATTGAGAATGCCAATAATTTCCGGATTAGCAAATGCCATTCCCAATCTCAGTGCCGCCAATCCCCATGCTTTGCTAAAGGTCTGGAGAATAATGAGGTTTGGATAATTATTCAATTCGGAAATCAAACTGCGGTTAGGTGAGAAATCGATATACGCTTCGTCCAGAACAACTAATCCCTGGGTTTTTTTGACAATTTCAATGATATCTCGTTTATCGATACTGTTGCCGGTTGGATTATTTGGCGAACACAGAAATATGATCTTCACGTTTTCGTCAATCGATTCTAATATCCGTGTGGGATCGAGCATAAAATCTTCACTTAATTCTACTTTTACAATTTCAACATCACTGATATTTGCACTGACTTCATACATCCCGTAGGTTGGAGGAGTAATCATTATTTTGTCAGTTTTCGGATTACAAAAAGCTCTAATTAATAAATCAATTGGCTCATCACTACCGTTTCCCAAAAAAATATTTTCTATACCAATATCTTTGATTTCACCAATCCTGGATTTTAATTCAGTCTGATATGGATCCGGATATCTTCGGTATATATCTTTTGATGTTGATCCAAAGGCATTTTCATTGGCATCGAGATACACTTCTGCTGTTCCTTGAAATTCGTCTCTTGCTGAAGAATAAGGAGTAAGGTTACGCAAATGTGGTCTGAGTAATTTATTGATCTCCATCTTTATTTATGAGATAATTTAGTCTGACTGAGACAGCCATCTTATGAGCTAAAAGCCCCTCGGCTTCTGCCATAATTTCTACTGCAGGCCCAATATTTTTTATACCCTCTTCACTTAATTTCTGATAAGTAATTTTTTTAACGAAACTGTCTATAGAAACTCCACTATACGCCAATGCCGCCCTGTTTGTTGGTAGCGTATGATTTGTCCCTGAAGCGTAATCGCCAACAGATTCCGGAGAATAATTACCAAGAAAAATAGACCCTGCATTCTTTATTTTCTTTGCCACTTTCTCCGGGTTATTCACCGCCAGAATCAAGTGCTCTGCAGCATATTTATTTAGAATTCTGATAGCTTCTTTTTTATTATTTACGATGATGATGGCACTTTCTTCCAATGCATTTTCTGCAATTTTTTTCCTTGGCAAATCAATAAGGTATTTCTCTATTGCAAGCATTGTATCGTTTGCAATAGACTCACTCGTTGTAACCAACACAACCTGACTGTCAGCTCCATGCTCTGCCTGTGATAGTAAGTCGGTAGCAATAAAATCCGGCACTCCGGTTTCATCAGCAAAAACTGCTACTTCAGATGGTCCCGCAGGCAAATCTATTGCTATACCCTTTTCAGAAACAAGTTGTTTGGCCGCAGTAACAAACTGATTGCCCGGACCAAAAATCTTATACACTTTTGGTACGCTTTCTGTTCCATATGCCAGAGCAGCAATGGCTTGAGCTCCACCAATTTTCACAATTCTATCTATACCAGTTAATTGAGCACAATACAGAATTGCGGGATTGATCTCTCCGTTTTTATCTGGCGGAGTGCAAAGAATTAATTTCTTGCATCCCGCAATCTTTGCAGGAATGGCCAACATCAATACTGTACTAAAGAGAGGTGCAGTTCCTCCCGGAATGTACAGGCCAACTTTTTCTATCGGAACACTCTTTCTTTGACACACTACCCCAGGCATGGTTTCCATTTCGAGGTCTTGTGTCAATTGCGCCCGATGAAACTTCTCAATATTTTCCTTAGCCAAATCAATGGCCATTTTTATTTTTTTATCTAATTTATTGCAACCGGCATCAACCTCTTCCTTACTCACAATCAATTCAGACAATTGAACATGATCATATTCCAATGTATATTTCAAAAGTGCTCTATCACCTTTGTTTTTTACATTTCTTAAGATCGGCTTGATGATCTTTTTTATATTCTTAAGTCTTTTTACCGGTCTTTTCAATGCTTCTTTAAGCTCTTCGCCAACCGGATTTTTTAACACTTTCATCTTTGCTATAATAAATTATAATACTACAAGATCATTTTCTCAATCGGAATAACCAGAATACCCTCAGCACCAGCATCTCTCAATTTCTCAATTACTTCCCAGAATTCATCTTCATTTATTACTGTATGAATAGAACTCCATCTTTTGTCAACCAAAGGAACGACAGTTGGGCTTCTCATACCGGGAAGTAGTTTAATTATTTCATCCAGCTTATCATTTGGTGCATTGAGCAATATGTATTTGTTATTCTTACCTTTTTGTACAGATTCTATTCTAAATAACAGCTTATCAAGAATTGATTTTTTTTCACTTGACATGTGCTGATTTTTAATAATAATGGCTTCTGATTGCATAACTGTCTCCACTTCCGTAAGTCCATTGCTTAACAGCGTGCTCCCCGAACTCACAATATCGCATACACCTTGCGCCAGGCCAATACTTGGTGCAATCTCCACAGACCCAGAAATTTCATGGATATTTGCAGTAATATTATTTTCCTTAAGAAAATCTTTTAAAATTTCCGGGTAAGATGTTGCTATACTGCCATTTTGAAAATACTCAAGACCTTTGTAATCAACTTCTCTGGGCACGGCAAGGCTAAGTCGGCATTTCGAAAAACCAAGTCTTTTTATAACATCAATATTTTTACCTTTCTCCAAGGCTACATTTTCTCCAACGATCCCAATATCGGCAACACCATCGGCAACATAATCTGGTATATCATCATCACGTAGAAAAAGGAATTCTATTGGGAAATTATGTGCTTGAGATTTTAATTTCCCGCTACCATGGCTAAATTTTATTCCACTTTCCTTTATCAGGCTTAGTGAATCTTCACTAAGACGTCCTTTTCTTTGAATCGCTAGTCTTAAAATAGAATTATTGGTCATGTAATGTTAATTAGTAGTGGGGAAAAGTATTGAAATTTATTAGCTTCAATTAGAGTTTTGATGATGGAAATCTGAAAAATAACCCACAATGTGTGTACCTTTAATTGAGACGCAAAAATAATTATATATTATCTAATAAAAGAAGATATATTCTATTATTAAACTTGTAATAACTCAATGATGTTGCCGATGAAAAAGATTATTACTAAATTGTATTATAAGCAATAATAAATTTTCTGAAACCATGTTAAAACGAACAACTTCAAGCAAGGTAGTCAGGTACAAAAGCAACCAAGCTAAGGATGATTTTGCTAAAGAATTAAGACGAAGAATAAACGATTATTTTGATAAAGAAAATATAAGCCCTTATGCGACAAAAGGTGTGATCGCAAAAGGTGTTTTCGGGTTTTTATGTTGGTTTTTAGTTTATGGATTGATTATTAGCGACACATTGAGTCATAATTTATGGCTATTATTTTCCGGCTTTTTAATGTTGGGTTTTGTAAATATATTTTTAGCATTTAATGTAATGCACGATGCATGCCATGGTGCTTATTCTAAAAACAAAACCCTCAATTACGTACTTGGTTATACAATGAATTTTATTGGCGGAAACAGCTATTTATTTACCAAAATGCACAATGCGCATCATGCCTTTGTCAACATTGCCGGTATTGATGTCACCCTCGAAACGCATGGTATGTTTAGGTTTACTCCTCATGAAGTGTGGAAACCAATTCATAGGTGGCAGCACATTTATACTCCAATATTGTATTGCTTCGCCATGATTCACTGGTTAATCGTCAAAGATTTTAAGTGGATGTTTGGTGAATTAAATATTGGCAACAAGAAGAATATCAAACATGCCAAAAAAGAATATTTTATTCTAATAATATCCAAAGCATTCTATTTTATAATTACCCTGGTGCTACCATTGGTTGTACTTAGTGCACCCTGGCCATGGATTATTTTTGGCTGGATAAATATTCATATTATACCAAGTTTGTTTTTTGCCCTTTTGTTTCAGGTAACTCATATCTATCAGGGCACGCACTATCCTTTGCCAGATGAAAATGGAGATATTGAAAATAATTATTTTATTCACGTGCTGGAAACTACAACAGATTTTAGTCGTGAAAATGAATTCACGGCATGGTTGACCGGAGGTATTAATATTCACATCGTTCATCATTTATTTCCCAAGATAAATCATGCTCATTATATCCCGATGACTACTATTATTAAAAAAACTGCCGAAGATTTTGGGGTTCAATATCATGAAGAGAAAAACTTTTGGGACGCATTGAAACTTCACATGCAAATGCTGGAGAAATTAAGCAAAAAAAATGCTGTGGTTGACCAATATAGTTCCTACTCTAACATGGCATAATTACGAACATTGTTAATTTTACCAGCTAAAAACTACTTCAATACTGAGTTATATTCGTTCGTTTTATTTGTCATTAAAAATTACTTCCACCACATAAAATTAGAAATTATTTACCAAGTGTTCTTTTCAAGTAAGAAACAGCCATTTCTTTATATTAATTTGTAGTTTTGCATCATAAAATTAAGTTGATATTTCAATCTGTGAATTCAAGGAATTTTTTGGAGAAATTCTCCATGAATATTTTGGTTTTTACTAATGAAGTTAAACCAGATATTTAAAAAAGTAAACCACAACTTCTGATGAATCCCTATAATTGCTTTCTATGCAATTTACTTTATAGTGTATTCCCTCCAATTTATTTTGCGAGTGAATTACATGCAATTTTCAATCGGAATACTGGATATTTAGTAAATACAAATTGGTAATTGAAAAATGAGCATGGGAATTGGCAATCTAAATTCAATAACAACATTCTACAATAATAGAATTCTAAAACCTGTGGTTTTTCTTAAATTTTTTATTGTTTTCATTGGATTCCAAACCAATGTTTTCGCTCAGCAAAATCCATATGAGGTAAAAGCGGGCCACCCCAGAATCATCATGACAAAATACGATGAATTGACTCTTCGATTTATCATGATGGAGAATCCTCTTGCAGAAAAATTGAAGCAAGAGTTAAAAAAAGATGCTGATAATCTTTTGTCAGCCAAAGACATCAAATATAAATTAGACAGGCGAAAAACCATGCTGAGCATAAGCAGGGAATATTTAAATAGAATTCTTACTCTTTCGCTTGCGTATCGTATCTTCGAGGAAGATAAATATTCTGATAAGGCGATTGATCAAATGATGCACGTCTGTACCTATCCTAATTGGAATCCCAGTCATTTTTTGGATGTAGCTGAAATGACCGCTGCCCTGGCTATCGGATATGATTGGAATTTTTATCATTTGAACATAAGGGAAAAGGAGACAATAAGAAATAAAATAGTAGAATATGGATTGAAACCAGGGTTGGATGTTTATCAAAATCCAGATGACAAACCACATGTCTGGTATAAAATGAAAAATAACTGGAATCAAGTTTGTGCCGGGGGGTTGATTATGGGAGCTCTGGCTGTAAGTGAAGATTTTCCTGATTTAAAAAACAATATTATTTATCATGCTACCAAAAACCTCATCCCTACACTGAACCTTTACGAGCCAGATGGTGTGTGGTATGAAGGACCTGCTTACTGGGGTTATGCCAATGTTTATCTGGCAATGTTGATTTCTTCCTTGCAATCGTCATTGGAGCATGATTTTGGACTGTCGGAAAGACCAGGATTAGATAAGACAGCAGAATTTTATGTAAACTCAATAAGCTCAACCGGTGAATTATTCAACTTTGCAGATGCTGGAAGTTCTCAAAAATCATTGAATCCTGCTTTGTTTTGGTTTAGCAAAAGATTCAATTCTACAGATGTATCTGCTTATTATAAGCAAATTCTTGAAAGTAATACAAATTCTTCATCTGTTGAATATGGTAAAGACAGAGGACGATTATTTTATCTCAATTTACCCTGGTTTGATGATGGAGATGCTGAAGCAAAGGCTAAGCCAAAAGCTCAGTACTTTAAAGGGATGGTTGATCTGTTGTTTTTGCAAAGCGAAACCGGAGGAACCGATGCAATCTATCTCGCTGCAAAAGGGGGCAAAGGAACTTTAAATCACCAGCAACTAGATGCCGGCACTTTCGTAATTGATGCAAAAGGAGAAAGATGGGGAATTGACCTTGGTTCTGAAAATTATTTCCTACCCAATTTTTTTGACAGTAAAGTTGATGGAGACAGGTGGACTTATTATAGAAATACCAATAAGAGCCATAGCACCTTAGTAATTGGTGATGACATTCAATTCCCAGCAGGTGATAGCAAGATCATTAATTTTAATGATGAAATAAATCAACCCTTTGGTATTCTTGATTTGTCAGAGACATATACTAATGCCCAGGAAGTAAAACGTGGATATAAACTATTGAATGATGATCAAATAATGATTCGTGATGAAATCACATTTGATGGAAAAAATAAAATAGTAAAATGGGGAATGATGACGGATGCAAATGTAGAACTCCTGGGGGACAAGGTTGTCCTGACTAAAAATGGTAAAAAATTCTTTTTGCAAGCATTTGCCAATGAAGAAATTAGCTTTCAATTTGAAGCCGCCAAGGCTAATCACAAAGAGGCTAAGGACAATACAGGAAAGAGTTTAATTTATATTATCTTAAATAAAAACCTTGAAAAAGACTTTGTAGAGCTATCGGTAATAATGGGTAACAATATGAATGGTTTGAATGAGGTGATTGTAAATACCAAACTAAGCTCGTGGTAGGAGAATGTATATTCTCTTTTTAGAAAGAAATTAATGCAGTCATTAACCATTTAGGTTTTACTGCATGTTGTTAATATAAACTGATAAAATGATTAATTTGCATTATTGCATTATTGATCTTGTATATTAGCATCAAAACCGAAAGACCAAAAAAGAATCCTAATATGTTTGATATAGCTGAAAAATCAGTATTCGTTGCTGAGACTTCTATGACCATGAGAAGTTATAAGCAAAATATCACTAAAGAATTAGAGCATTTAGGGTGCAATGTCATATCACCTTCCAATCCAATACAAAACATTGATGAATACTCAGAAT
>CAZDRA010000074.1:0-22483 GCA_964507705.1 uncultured Roseivirgaceae bacterium
TTAATTCTCATCAGATTCTTTTTATCCAATTCTGCGTATCTTAATTGTGATTTCTGGTATAATGCTCAAAAATGGTTGGTAAAAGCTTTGTAAGTTGCAGGTTATCAATCTGATATAAGGGGTTTGTAGAAAGTCGTTTCTGCAAACTTTTTTTTGTATATGAAAAAGTCAAAAAAAAAGATGTTGGGCATGTGGTTTTTTGGATACAATAAGATGGGGTAAACGTAAGGGGAAACAGCGATATAAATGTCGTAATTGTGGCATATTATTCACTGATATCAACCCCGAAAGGCGTAAATTGAACCAGCAGATTTGGTTTAAAAAGTGGGTAATAGAAAGGCTCACCTTTCGCTATCTTACACAAGACAGTGGTCATAGTATCTCCACCTTAAAACGATTGTTTAAATGGTACTTGCTTCGACCACCTTTATTCCAGATTCGCAGTAGTGCCAAAGTGCATTTATTAATTGATGGCACCTACTTTAGCAATGACCTTTGTCTGATCCTTTATCAGGATAATGAAATAAAACACACCCAGCTTTATCGTTTTTCAACAGGTGAGTACTACAATGAAATTTGCGAGGATTTAGAAAATCTTGGTGTACTTGGAATCCAGATAGAGTCCATTACTTGTGATGGACACAAAGCTACCCTAAAAGCTATAAAGAAGGTTTATCCTGACCTAATCATCCAGAGATGTGTTGTTCATGTGCATAGAATGGCCAATATATGGCTTCGGCAAAAGCCTAAGACACAAGCATCTATAGAGCTCAAAATTATAATCAACCTCTTGCCGTTGGTCCAAACACATAATGATAGGATATACTTTACCCAAAAGCTCTTGGAGTGGTTTAAGTACTTTGAAACTTTCATTAATGAAAAAGCAACTAGTCAATCGGGAAGATGGTGGTACAAACATAAGTACCTGAAAAGAGCAACAACCCTCATCTCCAAAGCTCTACCCAACTTATTTCATTATTTGGATAATTCGAAAATACCAAAGTCAACCAATGGGTTGGAATCTTTCTTCGGCCATTTGAAGGATAATTTGAGTATCCACAGAGGTCTTTCATTTGAGAATAGAAAAGCTTTTATCCTATGGTATCTACACTTTAAAAACCAATCCAGACATTAGGTTTTTGAAGCCATAATTACCAACCGGTATAAAGCAAAAGAACAGGTAATGTAACCTGCTCTTTCTACCGTATTGGTATCAACCATATTGCTGATAGGTTGCTCCTCAGCAGAGCCTACTTCCTCTTCAGGTTGACAAAAGAAATTTAATCAATTTAAACCAAAAAAATACCAACCATTTTTGACCTCATTACCTTTTTCATCCCACAATTAGATGTCAAGAAAATATAATATCAATTATTTGGATTCAATTATCTCCCCTAAAAAACAAAAATCCCAATCCTTTTCAGGATTGGGATTATCACAAATATTATTTTTATTATCCTAACTTAAACGTAATAGGAAGTATCATTCTTACTTTAACAGACCTGCCTCGCTGCTTACCGGGCTTCCACTTTGGAGAGCCCTTAATTACCCTTACAGCCTCCTCGTCACAACCTGCTCCAATACCTTTTACAGCCTTCACTTCAGTTATTGAACCATCTTTGTCAACGACAAACTGTACAAATACTTTTCCTTCAATGCCCATTCTGCGAGCTTGGGCTGGATATTTCATTTTCTTTTGAACATACTGATAAAAAGCAGAAATTCCTCCAATTGGGGTTGGTTGATCTTCAACAATTGTAAAGATCTCATCAACATCCTCTTCCTCTGGTGCATCATCAAATACAACTTCTTCAATGACTGTTTCTTCAGTCATTTCCACATCTAGGTCTATTTCTATTTCATCTTCAATTTCTTCTTCATCCGGTACTTCGATAATTTCCGGCTGTACTTTTTTCGGTGGTGGTGGTGGCGGTTGTTCAGTTTGCGGTACATCCATCAAATCTTCAAAATCTTCGGATGCCGCATTAAGATTTACCAAACTTCCATCATCGTAAATCTTATTTTCAAATGCTAAAATTACTAACAACAAACTTACTACTAGTCCAACATTTAAAAATAGACCAGTAGTTCTGGATAAGTCTGCTTTTGGGTTTTTCTTTTCTTCAACCATTATCTGCGAATTATAGTTACCAAAATTAAAGAATACTTTACTTCACTATAAACAAAAATACAAAATTATTTGAATAGAATCTTAAGTATACTCAAACAATTTGAATTTTGTAAATCATTAAATAAAACCCATATCCTAGTAATACACCTGCTAAATTAAAAGCCATATCATGTAAATTTGCATATCGATCCGGAATTAAAGATTGTCCCATCTCAAGCATACTTGCATAAATTGAAGATATTAATAAACTGAATAACACGGATTTTTTGTTTAAAAGTGAATATTTAAATTGTTTTTTGAATCCGATTATCATTAGAAAAGAGAGTATGCAAAAAACACTTAAATGGGCTACCTTATCAAAACTAAATACATTTCCTGTTTTGGGCATGTCACCTCCAGGCATCAAAACCAATAAATAGATTATTGCTGCCCACAAAATGGTAAAAAGATTAAATTTCAAAAACATGCGCATGAAAAATTTTATGCAGAAATTAGATCTTTGTATTCGTCGGCGCTCAGTGTTTCATTCAATTCTGAAACATTATCAATTTTCACTTTTATCATCCATCCTTTTTCATAAGGATCACCATTTACTGTTTCAGGCTCTGTTTCAAGAGTGGTGTTTATTTCTATTATTTCTCCACTTACAGGCATAAATAAATCTGAGACTGTTTTTACAGCTTCTACAGTACCAAAAACTTCGCCTTTGCTTAGCTTTTCTCCTTCAGTTTCTATCTCTACATAAACGATATCTCCCAATTCTTGCTGAGCAAAATCAGTAATCCCAATAATTAATTCCTCGCCGTCAACCCTGATCCATTCATGGTCTTTTGTGTATTTTAACTCCTTCGGTATATTCATTATCTTATTTTTTTTCAAATTTAATACTGATTTCGAGAGATCAAAAAATTATTGTGCTAAACTAAATCTAACTTGTATTCCAAATTGTGTTGTTGACCTTGGAAATGAACTTGTAATCCTTGGTGTATTGATGTTCCTTTCAAAATACAAATTTAAATTTAACCGCTCATTTAACACATATCCTAGCTGAGGTCGCAATTGAAAATTGACATTCCCAGCTGTAACAGTGTTAACTTCATCAATTTTACGTTGTACGGTTTTTGTATCTCTCAAGGTAAAATTGAATTTAAAAGTTAGGTCATTTTTGAGTGTAATTATTGACCCCTGAACCTTAAATGGAAGTTTTATATTGGCCTTGGTAAATCCAAATGTAACCGCGAGGTCATTGCTATTTAGCTCGGTAATTTGAGAGTTGGACATATTCAATCCCAATTTTCTCTCCTTTTTATAATCAATGCTTGCCGTAATTCTACTTTTAGTACGAACACTAACCCCGATTAGTGGAGCATAACGTTCCTGGATAATAATTTGACTCATCAGAAATGGGGAGATGAATAGCCCCAATTCATTGGTATCAGAAGGAATAGGGTAATGATCCAGCAAGCCATCCAATTCAAGTTCATTCTGGTATAAAAGGGAGTTCGAATAATTATTAATATTGTAGGTAGAACTATAGCTATGTTTTATGCTTATAGTTGAAAATATTTCCTTGAGCGCTGCGATGTTACTAAGACCTGAGTAGTCAATTCGCCAACCTGGAATTGGAATTTTTGGAAAAGGCTTCAACTCTATCGTATTTGCATCCTGCCCAGTATAGGCTGCAATAAATGCCGGAATCATTACATCCTGAGATTGTTTTCCGTAAGTTCCGTCATTTGGATTACTATCATCTAGTCTGTCTTTGATAATACCAAGGTTTTCTTCAAAGGTTGCAAAATTTGGATTTGTATTATCTGAAAGATCTTTAACAAAAGAAGTTTTCATGGAATTTATAGTTATGCTATAACTCCCAGTCCTCGAAATATTCAACCCGTTATATACTCCTGAATTTGAAGCTGGGTCTGTATCCACACGAAATACTTCGTTGAAATTCCCAGTCCCACTTTTTCTGGCGTCAAACTGTATTCTAAAATTTTTAAATGGTTCAACCATTGCTTTTAAATTTAGATCGTATGTCCGCATTTGAGTAAATGGCATAGAAAATAGTGTGTCTGGAATCAGCCAATTATTCTCAGCTGCGCGATTTCGGATATTGGTGCTTTGGCTCCCTAAAATGAAATCCCATCCAGGAGCAGACCATGTATCATCCATTCCAAATAAATAAGGGTCTAAGGCAAACCCAGGCAACATTGTTGCTTCACGAACATTGTATGTTGCATTAACAGAGCGTATCATCATAAGAAACCTAGCAATGCCTTTCAAGGCTTTCATTTCAGACTTTTTTGTTTTGGTAGAATCCTGTTCTTGATCAATGGCGGGTCTAGTTCTGCTGCGGCTATTCCTTCGGCGTGGTGGAGTATTAATTTCTCGTAGCACTTTAGATTTATTATAAAGCTTCACAAAATCTATTTTTCCTGTAATACCAATCTCTCTATTATTTTGAGAAATATTTCCTAAGATTTTTTGAAGATTTAAGCTATCGATATTTGACCATGCTCCTGCATTCCATGAATAACCTACAGAATACCTGAAATCTGAGTTTATCCAGTTTGTGATTGGTATTTTATCCAAGGGAATTCGATAATTCAAATTTATATTTTGATCGAAGTTTTTCATTCGGCCAAAGTCTTTTAAGTTGGTCCAAACGGCATCCTTTTTTTCCTGAGTGTCAAGGTCTCCAAATGGTTCATCAATAATAGTATTTGCCCTGGCACTGTAGTCAATTGATAAATTCTTTGTCAATGCCCATCGTAAATTATACATTCTATTGAAGGTAAAGAATTTCTCATATGTAGGTCTAATTCCAGTTGTAGTTAAATCAGAATTTCTCAGTTGGGTCTTCACAAATCTTCTGTTGAGGTCTGCCCGGAAACTGATATTTGATGGTAATAAGGAGAAATTGAAATCCTTGATCAATTGCAGATATTTGCCATTCATTGATTTGGAATCCTGAAAAGGTTCCCATAATCCACCCTGAGGACTAAAATTGTATGCCAATGTTCCCCTGTGTGACTTTAAATTGTATGACTCTATGTTTACATTTGATTGTGTAGCATCGGCATAGGCATAGGTCAATGATACATTTTCTATATCATAAATATGACTTCTTGCCCCTTCTTTTGTTTTTATTTTTCTTACGTTGGTAAAATTGATACTGCGTCTTTCGAGTCTGTCTTGTGTTAGCTTCTTAAATGCTTGTCTTTCTTGTGGATCTTCTATTGATTGCAATACTGATTTCAGAGGGATATCAGGATCAAGCGGATTAAAATGAGGAGTAACCTTTCGATTTTCGTAACTCACATAAAGTGGAATTTTGATGCCAGAAGATTCAGGTAAAAACTTATCAAGCGTAATATTTGCAGAAACATCATATTCAAAAGTCTCGTCCCTGGTTCTTTGAGCAATTCGCTGCTGGATACCTCCATATCCAAATGAAGTATATCTTGTCGATGCAGTAATAGTCATCAGATCAGCCATTTTAGCATTCAAATATGCGTTAGCAGCCCAACCCGCAGTACGCTCAAAATCAGTAACACGCATTTCGTTTGCCCATATCGTAACTGTCTTAGGTCTCGCATCCAGGCTTTCAGGATTGCGGATACCAATCATAATCGTCTGAACGGTTTGTAATTCTGGGCGGCCTTCTACTGTAATCCTGTATATTCCTACCGTATCAGAAAAAGGTAAATCTGTGTTGATTCCCAAATTATTTCTTCTTGCCTTTAACTCAAACAATTTATCAAATGCAATATCAATCTCATTTTCTAAAGGCCATATCTCTCTATCAGTATATGGACCACCTAAATCAGTGACTTTCAGTGGTAATTCTATCTCGTAATAATTTTCTTTAAAATCGGTACCCAACCTAACAAAAGCAGTCACTTCATCATCATTTAATTCAACACCATCCCGTTCTTCAGCATGGAAAAACATTTTTAATCTTTTATAATTAATAAGGTCGGTTGTTAGATTTTTATAAACGGCACGAGCATCTCTGTCTTTCAAGTCCTTTACTGTCAATAGCAAAGATTGCTCGTTTTGTTGTCTTAAAATTGGTGATGTGTTATCAAAATCTCTTTTTATTCCAGGAGGTAATACATATGGTATTCTATTATCTGATTGCGTACCATTTTCTTCAATATTAACCACCGAAACATTAAATCTCGGGTCGTATGGCTCAGGAATTTCATATAATCCGCGTTGATACAAATTACCACTATACTTTCTCCACTGTGAGCCAACGAGCTGTAATTTTACCATTCTCAAAACGACCGGTTGTTGGAAGTCTGTAGCATACATTCGCATAAACCTAATAGATTTATAACCAGAAATGTTTCCTTGAATTCCAGTAGGCTGCCTAACTGGAATCCTGAATTGATACCATGAAACTTCATCGCCATTGATTTCATTGGTTACTTTATCAACAATAAAATTTTGGCCAATATTTAATCCCCCTTTTCTTAAATCAATTTCATACTCATAATATTCTTCAAGGTCAGTGATGGTGTTGTCTTTATTCAAATCTTCATTGTCTGGTAAGTTTGTCCCAGATGGAGTGTATGCTGCATTGATGTCAGAAACAATGGGTGAATTATTTTCAGTACCATTATAGCTCTTGTATCGTTCTTGTATTTTTATATCATTTTGATCGAGATCATCTCCCAAGTAATACTGAAAATCATCTGCTGAAACGTCTTGTAAAATTCTTTCTTTTGCAGCAGGATTAATGATTTCTAAGGCATCAAGAAAATCTTTATAGTTTTCGAATGATGATTCATCTTCACTTCTCAAACCATCCATACCAATATCCTGATTGAATCTGGCTTCGGTAGAATTATCAAATGCATTAGTAAGATACTGCTGCTGAGTGACTCTTCCCCAGTTACTTTGAGATGTTAAAGATGTGTCTCCATCTGCTGGCAATCCATTCTCAAATCCATGTTTACTGTCCTTAATAACGTCTTCAGAAATGCTACCAAGATTTATTACCAATTTGCCTCCTGTTACATTATTCGTATTTTCTAGGCCATCTAATACTTTTCCATTCTCACCTGATATAAATGGGTCCATCAACCAAAAATCAATGTATTCGATATTATTTTTATCAAAATCCACATCAGATGTGATCGCCCTTGTAATTCCACCCCAATTCGATTTGGGATTAGTCAAATATCCATCATTCCTCATGACTGGATTAAAATTGTATTGTCCCCTTTCTGATGGGTAGTAGGCTATGTCCAATGTATTCAGATTGGTGTTAATCACTTCTCTATCTTGATTCTGAAATATTTCCTGGGGAACTATTGGACGCACATAATGATTTCTGAGATCCTCTTCCGTAATATTAGACGGCTTGGAAGCTCCCGAATTTCTGTAAAATATATTATCAACAATATACCAAGCCATTTTACCTCGCTTATATCCAAGCCTGAGATCATTATTCAAATCCGATCCGGAGGTAAATCTTCCATCATCTGTTATTGGTGTGTGTGCCAACTTCCAGCTTAGTATGTTATTTCCGAGATTGAAAGGGGTTGCTGTTGCCTCAAAATCATCAATGTATGATGTTTCTTCGCCATTTACAAAATTGGATGTTCCGGGTTTTATTTGGGCAATCTCTGCATTAAAATTAATGTTGGAGGGTGCTTTGGTCTGAATACCAGGAATGGCGTCTACCATTTTTGTTAAAAATCTGGATTCTTTTTGAATATTTACATCCATTCCATATTTCATATTTCTAGTGGGTTCGTTCCCAATGCTAACACGTGATATCAAAGGGCGTTCATTTAAATAGAGGAAGGTGGCTCCTAAATTTATATCATCACTAAGTCGATAGTCGAGTCTGGTGCCTAACAAGCTTCGTGATTGAAAATTGAATAAATCTGCCTTTTCGAATGCTATTTTAATTGGCCTACCTGAGTTCAAAACGGCTTCGTTGATAATAGTGACCCGTCCCAAATTATAATCGACTCGATAGTCTTGCCCTTCGACTAAAGGTGTGCCTCCTGCGGTTACTGTCACAGAATTTTCAGAGATATTGATCCCCGGTAAAACGATCTCTGAAGAAGACCCGGCTTGCATTCTTCCCGACAGGAAGAATTTGTTTTTACTGATGTCAAGCTCTGCATCAGCTTTTGTTGTTCTGTACAAAGTATCATAAACATATTTGTTGATAAGATTTGCCTCAGCATCAGGATCAAAATAGGATTTCAGTTTACTGCCAAACGGTTCTAAAACAGGAAAAATTATCAATCCAGATTCTTCGCGAACTGTAATATTTGAAACATAATCAAAATTACCATCTGGTTGAATATCATTATTAGAATTAAGCCTGTCCAAACCAAATAATTGCACTAGAGGCACATCTTTTGTACGCTTACCTTCATGCAAACTCGGGTTATCAATGCCTGTTTTATCATCACGATAAACTATACGTAACTGAAATCCCTCTTGTGAAAGCCTCGTGGCATTGAGGTTGTAAAGGTTTTTCATCATCAAATCCCAACTAGGAACTTTAACATCAATTTTAGTAGGCCTTAAAAGTTTAAGAAAAATTGCTTGATCTTCGGGCCTATTTTGATAGTCTTCTGTCAACTCGCCGACCTTATAGATCTTACCATTGTAAGTGTATTCGTAGGCAATAGCCAACACTTCATCACTTTGCAATTTTCTCAAAAGAGATAAATTTCCAAGTTGTCGATTTATAGTAAATTCTCTTTCATCTAGTTTTCTGGCCGCCGTGATACTTTCATAGTCTGTTGCTTTATTGAAATTATATTGGCTTCCCAATATGTCGGCAGCATTTTCAATATTTCTTAAATTTGGATCACTGCTGATGTTTTCATATAAGCTGTTGGCATCATTCCTACTTGGCCCACCCTTTCCGGGCGCAACTTTAGGGTTATCTTTTTGATGGATAACCGTGCCTTCTCCCAAATCCATAAATGCCAAAAAATTTCTTAATGTTTCGGTATTATTTTGACGGTTAATTACATATACTTCAACTCTTGTGATATTTAATCCTGATATTATTTGTGGGATTCCTCTCAACCAGGTTTCATAATTGTCTCGAAAGAAGTGGCCAAGAAAATAATGTCTATTCTCCTCGTAGTCCGAAGCTCGTATTTCAAATTCTCTTCCTTGCCCTCCATCTGAACCACCGTTGATTTCAATTTCATCACTTTTGCCTCGTTGAGTGGAAGCAACAGCTGTGATATCTAGTTTTCCAAATCTAAATTGCGTTTTGACTCCAAAAAGATTCTGTGCTCCAGTTATCAAACTATTAGACAAAGGTAGGCTTACATTTCCTATTTCAACCTTTTGTAAAATATCCTCTTCAAATCCAGTATATTCTACTTTAAGATTATTTTCAAAATCGAAAGAATTGTTATTATCAAAATCAGCAGTAACGGTTAATTTCTCACCAATTTTTCCTACCACATTCATACTGATTTGTTGGTCAAATTCGAAACCCCCATTTTTTTGTTGCCGTATGGGAATAGATGGATTTTGTATTCGTTGCCATCTTCCACCAAAATCGAGCATAACAAAACCATTTGGTCTGATATCCACAAAACTGCCCCCAAAAATTCTGTCAAAAGCAGGACTAATATAAATCGGAGGGATAAGCCTTCTTCCACTTATTGCACTTTCCCCATCCAAATCTGAAGACATCTCTTTCCAATAATTTTTTCTCATTTTTACTCCATGAAGCCTATTGTACTGCTCGAAATTTAAGGAGGTTGGAGGCCGGTAGTAAATTTCACCAAACCTCTCGCCAATTGAGTAGTTTAAACTAGTATCAACTTCAATATCAAGTTTAAGCGTATTTGGATCCTTAAGGATTAAGGGAGAAGATGCGTTTGGGTAAATGATAGAATTACCAGGCCTGTCTTTTGTTTTATAAGTAGGTTGTTTGGATTTTTCATATTGTGGAACTGGCAAGGGACTTTGAGTAGAATCCGAATTAACGGAATCCTGTGGTATAACCTGAATTATAATGTTTGCATGAACCTGTGTAATTACAGATAATATCCAAATGGATACATAGCATACTTTTAAAAATATATGATTTGATATGGTTTTTGATCTGTTTGGCACAAGGCTTTAATTAGACTTCTATGCTTGTTTCAGGACAAATTTGATCAACTCTTCCAGTGAAATGTCACTACCATATTTTTTTAAAATGTTATCAACGCTTCTTTCAGCTACATTTTTATTGATGCCTAAAGTGATTAATGCGGATAGCGCCTCATTTCTTAATGAACTACTACCGGAACTAAAATTACCAGATTCATATCCTTCTCTTTTAATTTTATCTTTCAATTCAAGAATGATACGATGCGCAGTCTTATTCCCAATTCCTTTTACTTTTTGAATAATACTGACTTCTTCATTGACAATAGCATGCTTCAGTTCTTCCACGGTCAAAGATGAATTTATCATCATTGCCGTGTTTGGTCCCACTCCGCTAATAGATATCAATTGAAGGAATACACTTTTTTCTTCCTTGTTGAAAAAGCCGTACAATGTATGTGCATCTTCTTTTACATGCAAATGTGTGAAAAGCATACAATTTTTAAGGTCCTTCAATTTTGAAAAAGTATGGAGTGATGTCTTAACTTCATACCCAACTCCATTAACATCAAGTATAACAAAAGTGGGGTCTTTGAAAGTTAGATCACCCTTTAAATATCCAATCATAGTTATGTGTGCTTATGCTGGTGTAACCGGAACTTTAAAAGTCTTGATAATTGTACGAAGTTCTCTCATCAAATCTCTTTGGGGCTTTCCCGGGCTGTACAGAAAACCTTCGATATAATATAGTCTATTGGTAGATTCATCAACCATTGCATAACTGATAAATGGCCCTCCCATATAATATTTATTTACTTTCCATAAACCTCGAACTTCAACTGCAAAATGACCTTTAAAATTTAATTCATTTCTGAAAACATTGAAATTATCCACTTCGGTCAACAAATAAGATTCAGGATTTTCTGGTTTATAAAGAATATATGGTTTTGTAATTTCTGTTCGTAATTTCAATAGCCCATCCAGTGTAAAAATATCCTCAGACGTATAATCTACCCATGAAACAAAAATATTTTTATCAATATCGGGGCTTAAATATCTCAACCAAATAAAATTGTCGTCTTCAATTGCAATATTATATCCTAATGGAACTTTCAATTCACAACCAAGTTTTTTTTTTATATAATTTGAAATCCCCTTTTCACCTTTTGCTGTATAAAGTGATTTATAAAAACGCCTATCTTCAATATCTTCAAATATCTTTTGTAACCTCTTTTTGTTAGAAGATATATTTTCCACAAGCAGCTCTTCCGATTCTCCAAATAAGTGTAATATCTCTTGACCCTTTGCAAATTCATCCTTTTTTGGAAACATAAATATGGTTGGGTCATCTTGGATCATCTTTAATGATTTTTCAGTAAAGTGAGATTTTAACCTCCTGTTCCCTTTACTTATGTCCCCAAGGATGGTAACAATTATTATATTTTTCTGCAGCTTTAAAATACTTTTGAAAGAAAGTGGATCAATGTGATTAAGAAAAAATAATGGCTCTTTCCTTGGTAAATAAGGCACTATTCCGGCAAACGTAGATCTAATTTCTTTTCCTACATTACCCTCCCACTGAGTACTATCCATCACGACAATAATTTCACCAGACTTGCCATTGGCTTGCGGTAGATTACTTTGCATTTTTGCAGTTTTTTCAAAATCGCATGATGCAAGACCAGATATTAGTAATAAGAAAAATAGATTTTGTAGAAAAGTCATGGTTTCGTATTTAGTACTGCTAACATCTCAAAATTTGAATTAATAATAAAATATCGATTAAAAAAGTAACACTCAATGATAAGATAATCAACCAACAACCAGTTTTTGTCCAGGTTTTATACTATTTGACTTTAGGTTATTTAATTTTTTTAGATCATCAATAGACATTTTGCTGTAAATTCTTGAAATATCCCATAATGTATCTCCTGGCTGCACGATATGATATTTTGTGCCATCTATTACCATATTTTGTTTTACTATCGTTTGTTTTCTTGCAGTAACAGGATATGAATTTGATGACAACCAAATATTTAGACGTTGGCCAACTCTTATAGTATTACTATGAAGTTTATTCCATTTTTTAATGTCGGACACTCTAACATGATACCTTTGGGCAATCTTTCCTAAGACGTCACCACTTCTTACTTTATGAATCACTTTATCTCTGCCATAAGTGCTGCCAACAGAATTTTTGGCGAGCGATTCCAACTCTTTCCTGCCAATTTTAGATGCAGAATCTAATATGTACTTTCTTTTTTCATTAAGAATCACCATTTTATCAGAAGGTATTCTTACTGAAAAATGTTTACTGCTTTGTGGGATAGCATTTCTTTTTATTGAGGGATTTAAATAAATCATATCCTCATCACAAATATCAAGCATGGCACCTAAGGTCTTTAGGTTCAAATATTCTTTAACCATAATGGTATCTGTTAAAAAAGGACGAATGAATTCAGAATCATCAAGGATAAAATTATGCTCTTCTTTGTAATTGAATGCATAGGTAATGGCTACAAATTGTGGGAGATATCCTCTGGTTTCGCGAGGTAAATACCGATAAATATCCCAAAATTTTCTTTTATATCCAGATCGTCTAATGGCTTTCCTCACATTGCCAGGGCCACAGTTATATGCCGCTAATGCCAACTCCCAATCTCCAAACATTTTATGTAATGACTTTAAATATTTCGCAGCAGCTTCGGTAGATTTTACAGGATCCATTCTTTCATCGACATACCAATCGGAATGCAAACCATATGTACGTCCTGTATAATAAACAAACTGCCATAAACCTACAGCCGCAGCTCTGGAGCGAGCAGTAGGTTTTAATCCTGATTCTACTATTGCCAAATATTTTAATTCATCAGGTAGATTATATTTAGATAGAATGTCTTCAATAATAGGGAAAAAATATGTGCTACGTCTAAGCACCATTTTAGTATATTCTCTATCGCGAACAGTAAAATAGTCAATAAAAGATTTAACTCTTGTATTAAAATTAAGAGGTATCTCAGTATCAATTTTTTCCAACCTTCGCTGAATTTGATTGTAGGTGACATCTGGAATATATTCATAGTTGATAGATGCGCTGAACAATGTGTCAGAATCATTATTATCAATAAGTTTATTTGCAAAAGTGATATTTAGCCCCATAACGAGGAAAAATGTTACACAAACTTTTTTTATTAGCATCTTATTCATGTCAACCTCAATTTTGAAATTGATGGGGAAATTTTATTAATTCTCAAATTTATTAGTTGTTTTATCTCAATGCCGAACAATTACAGATCAATTAACATATTAAAACCTTTATAAATAAGCTTTAAATTTAAGAGAGCACTATTTTTGAAAATAACCAGATTGATAATGTTAAATTTGTTAACTACTGGTTTATACGGCTTTACTAATACGAATAAATCACTTTTTTTTAACAATTTCTGTGCTTTTATTAAAATAAACTCACTTGAGTTTTTTGACAACAATATAACGATGAAGTGGCAAAAAGATTTCTTATAAAAGGATTTTCAGATGTGAGAATAGAAAAAGTAGCTGACGTTAATTTATGCAGTTTAAATTAACCAATCAAGATGAAATTGATATTTATCAATTTGCCATATGGAAACTGTTTTCCGATTAAAAGAATGACGTTAATCTTCTAATGGAAATGAGATGGTACTAAAATGAGCTTAAAAAATTAATAATCTGAAATTTATATTTCATTGAAACTTCAGATTATTAATTTTACTTAATTGAAATCTACTTTGGGTTCAAATCTTTGACACCATCTTCAATTTCATCTTTAATCTCATTGGTTGCTTTTTTGAACTCTTTAATTCCTTTTCCTAACCCTTTGGCTAATTCAGGTATTTTTTTAGCGCCAAAAAATATTAATAATACCATAAGAATGAGAAGAATTTCCCAACCACCTAATCCTCCAAGAAATGCTAATTCAATTTTCATGTCTATATATTTTATTTATAATTTTCTTTTCCTGTAACACAAAATTACTTGCAAATCTATTTAAATGCTAATATCTATTAAAAGATTTATTTAGGAATTACTACCTTTTGGCAAGCCATAGCTCAGGATCAAGTTTTTGTGTATTCTTCCATACTTGAAATTGCACCTCAGAAGTGCCATCAATATTTGTATTTACCTCTCCAATAATATCATTTCGCTTTATATTCTGGCCCATTTTGACATTTACCTTTTTTAATTTGGCATATACAGTAAAATATGATCCATGTTTCATGATTACTACATATTTAAATTCACCTGGTACAATAGCAATCTTTTTCACTACTCCATTAAATACAGCACGAACTTGTTCATTCTTTTTAGTCTGAATATTAACACCATCGTTGGGCATTTTAACTCTTTTTAAAACGGGATGTGGATGTGTGCCAAATTTTTCAGAAATAAAACCAGTTGAAACTGGCCACGGAAGATGCGTTTTACTTTTTTCAAAAGAGATAGACATGTTTGCAAAATCTACCGTTGCCTCAGATTTCTTGGTAAGAGCTGCTGAATTTCTTATTTCTTCATTTAATAATTTTGATATTAGGTTTTCCAATTTCAAAACGTCTTTTTTCTTTTTTGTAATATCTCTATTTAACTTAGTCTCTTCATTTTTCAAATTGGCAAATATTTTACCTTGTTCTATTTTTAATTCGTTAAGTGTTTCTTTTTCTTTTATCTGCTCTGTTAGCAACATGTTTTTATCCCTTTTAGCATTTTCTAAGGAAGACTTTTCATCTTCAATTTCTTCTTTAATTTCAGAAATCATTTTTACTTGATTTTTGCGTGCAGATGAATACTGCTCCAGATATTTAAATCTCATGTAAAATTGCGAAAAACTTGTAGAAGCGAAAATATAGGATAGTCTGTTAAAGTTACTGCTAGATTTATACATAGAATAAACCATAGAAGCATACTCTTTTCTAAAATTTCGTAAATCTATACCTAAGGCATTAATTACGTTTGCATCCTCTTCAATTTGAAGATTTAGCATCTTTATTTCATTTGAATATGCTCTGGTTAGTTTTTTATGCTCTTCGATTTGTTTTTTTATGGCATTCAATTGTCCAATGCTGGCTTTTTTTTCGCTGGCAGTTTGAGCGAGTATCAGTTGAGTTTCTTTAATTTGTTTTTGAACTTTTGATTTCTCCTTTTCAAGCTGATGTTTATTATTTTGAGCAATAACATCAGTCGCAAAACCAAGAAATAAGGCGATGACAATTAAATAAAAAACATCACTTAAAAGCCTCATATTTTGATGGTATATTAAATGGAAACTTTAGGGGTTTATCAGATATTTCTGCTTTATTATGTTGCAAATTTATACTGGTGACTAAAGGACCCTTTTTTGCTTTATACGTCAAATTTATCTGACAATATTTTGGAAACAGGTAATCTCCTGTTTCTTTAAATTCGCTATACTTAAGCGTCATGAAATTACTTGTCTCTTCTTCGTTTATCAAAACCGTTTCTATTTTATTATTCTCAATTAGCACAAAACTTTGAATGTCAAGAGGGCCGGATTTTTGTTTTAGCATAAAATAATTATTCTCTTTGGCGATTTTCGTATTTCCATCAATTGGCCTGGCGAGATTGCCCAATAGGATGGATTGTATTAGCTCAAAGTCAATTTTGAAATTAAAATATCTACTTATTTCATCAAAATTAAATATATAGTATTCCTTATCCATTCGATTAATTACAATTGCAGTATCCCTCGAAATCATAACGCGAGTAGCTTCAAGACCAATTGAAGGTGATACTGAAAACCATATAAGAGAATCTTTCTTGATTCTTATATGGGCATTGCCATTAATTTGCTTATCTCCTTCAGTGTATCGAATTTTTGTTTTCGTAATGAAATAATCGAAATCAATTTCTTCAACATCAACAATTTCTTTTTTTTCAGATTTGGTGCCTACAATATCTTTTTTACAAGAAGAAAGTATTATAGTAAAAGCAAGGATAATTAAAAATACCTTTCTATTCATAGAGCTTGCGGTTTGCGATTTTCTTATCAATTAATTCAGAGGTATCATCCATACCTTTTGCCTTTAGCCATTGTTTGACAGCCATATCAACATCTCCCAATTTAAACAAAATATCTCCATAATGTTCTAGAATGGTCCCACTTATATCTTTTTCTGCAATTGCTTTTTCAATGTATTTCCTAGCCTCTTCATATTCACCGATAACGTAAAGCACCCATGCATGCGTATCTAAGAAGGTAGAATTGTTTGGATTTCTGGAAACTAGTTTTGAAGACATTTTCTTTGCTATATCTAATTTTTCTTTTCTCAATGACAAGAAATAACTGTAATTATTTAGTACATGATCATTATCTGGATTGTGTGCAAGGGCAGCTTCATAAGCAGCGTCAGACTCTTTATGCATACTTAAATTATTGTAAGTATCACCCAATTGTGCATTAAAAAATGATTTGAGTTCTTCATTGGAACTTGAGAGCTTTTTACCACGTTCTAATACATCTACAGCAGAATTATTATCCTTTTTAGCCAAATAGGCAGTGCCAAGAAACCAGCATATTCCTGATTGGTTAGGAAACAATTCCAAGGCTTGCTCTCCGTCTTTAATTGCGTCATCATACTTTTCGAGTTTGATTTCCATCTGTAAAACATTTTGCCAAGTATTGAAATTTGAAGCCCCAAGTTCAATAGCTTTCTGATAAGCCAATAACGCATCATCGTCGTTTTTTAATCTCATATTTAAATCTCCTTTTAGCTCATATGATCTTGGGTCATCAGGGTGTGTGACTATCAACTTATCACTTAGACTCAAAGTCAATTCTTCAATATCTTCATTAGGGAGTTTTTGAATAAAACTTGCAAGTACCTGAATTTTTGGTTGAATATTAAGATCAGGCATACTAAAGGCTTTATTCAAATAAATATTTGATCTTTCAGTATCGCCTTTCTTCCGATAAAAATCAGCAAGCATAAGAAGTGCCCTAGCATTGTCTGGATAATTCTTTATAAGCTCTTCCAGATAAGGAATTGCTTTTTCACTTTGGTTGTTTGATATTAATATTTCGGCAAGCATAAGTACATATCTAGCTTCCCCTGGATTAGCATCTATTAACTTCTGACCTTCTGCAATAGCCATATCCAAATTACTTTTCTTAAGATATAACTTCTGTTTTTGACCAATAACCTGCTCATTTAATCCAAAAATATCTTCGATCCTTTCATAGATGCTGAGCGCTTTATCATAATTTTCTTGATATATATAAATCGCTGCAAGTTCAAAAAGATATTCATTTGCCTTCTTGCACTTCTCAATCATACTTTCGTAAGTATTAGCAGCATCTTCAAAATTTGATTGCTTTGTGTAGATGTCAGCTAATAATAAATAAAAATACTTATTAGTATCATCAAGTTTTATTGCCCTCTGGGCATTAAAAACAGCTTTTTCCTTGTCTTCACCCTTAAGGTAAATTTGCGCAATTTTATAATAGGCAGTAGCATTTGTGGGATCAATTTCAAGTGCCTTTTGGTATAATACAAATGCTTTGGCAAAGTCATCGAGAATATAATACTTCTCTGCTTCCGTATGGTACATTTCTGCCTTTCTTTTTTCTTCTTTTGAAACGACTACAACAGTCTCAACCTGATCATTTTTCTTTTTTTTCTTTTTCTTTCTTTGGGCAAAAGAGTTTATACTTGAGATCAGTATAATTGAAATCAATAAGAGAAAAGTAATATTTTTAAATGCGCTTATTTGCATATTAATTTTATTCAAATTTGTTGGGTAGTTCTGCAAATTACAATCACCAATTCATTTGGCATTGTTTCAAAAGTAATGAAATTCCAATGTATTGAGATAATTGCTTTCGTTTTTTTAAACTATGGGACTTAATATTTGATATCATTAAAAGCTATTTCCCCTTTATTATTTCTTAAATTTCGATCAATAAAATGAGTATTTATGATACTCGTATTAACCTCTATTGGTAAAGGAAAAGTTATTTATTTACCAATAAAACATTTCTAATTACGAATCAATGCTATAAAATCTTCCAAATAATCAACTCAAATATCATCAACTTGTTCAAACAATGATTTTATTATGTAAAACAAATTTTGGAGTGCAAAAGTATAATTTATTCTTTGTTTATTTTTAGATTTTTCCTTTCACTAATATATGCCACGATTATAAAAATCAGGACTGGGATTTCTTTAAATAATTGAGATGCAATTTTAGAAGAATAATTTATCTTCCAACCGACAAAAAGTAGGGCAAGAGTCAACAATAAATAATTTGCAATTTTTTTAATATTATAGTTAATAGGATAGTGTTTTTGACCTGTGAAATAGGCAAATATACACATGTATAAATAGACAAAAAGTGTTGTAATTGCACTTCCCAAATAACCAATAATTGGAATTAACAAATAGTTCATAATAATGGTGATGATTGCAGCTGAAACAGAAATAATGGTGCCAAAATAGGTTTTATCGGAAATTTTAAACCAAATGGACAAATTATAATAAAGCCCTAAAAATAAACTCGCCATTAAAAGATAGGGTACAATGTACAATCCTGTCCAATATGCCTCATCTCTCAGAAAAATATGTTTGATTATATCAAGATTAAGGCTGATTGCTAAAACAGAAAAAAGCCCAAATATTCCAAAGTATAAAAACACATCAGCATATGTTTCCTTAGATTTTTTTGAATTTGATTCTCTAAAGAAAAATGGTTCAGCTGCGTACCTAAATGCCTGAATTGCCAGAGTCATAATCATAGATATTTTGTAGCAAGCACCAAAGATTCCAAGAGCCTCTTGATTACTATAGTTGGAATAAAACCCGTCAGGTAATATTTTTTTTAACATCATTCTGGAAAACATTTCATTGAAATTTCCTGCTAGCTGAGACAGAAGAAGAGGAAAGGCATAAATAAGCATTGGCCGCAATACTGTTGAATTGATAACCAATTTGGCTTTTTTAAGAACTCCAAATAATAGAAATAAATAGCACGCATTTGCAATCAAATTTGAAATAAATACATACTCAACAGTATAATTTGGATTATAAAATAAACTGATCATTTCTTTAAATTGTGGTAAAAATGAACCTTCCCAAACATTCCTACAGAAGTAAAGAAAAAATATGTTGAGGCTCAGATTCAGAAAAATGTTTATCAATTTATACGAGGCAAATTGTTTTGCTTTTCGTTCAAACCGAAGCTTAACAAATGGAATTGCTACCAAAGAGTCAATTGCAATAATTGCTGCAAACCAATAGACGTATTTCTCATGCCCTGGAAATTCAAGCCAATTTACAATTGGAGTTGCTGAACTTACAAGTAGGAATGTTAATAAAATTGTAGTAATTAAAATTGATGAAAATACGTTGCTATATATTTCTTTTTCTCCATACTCCGATTTGTTGGTGAATCGAAAATATGCGGTTTCCATGCCGTAGAGATAAAGAACATTTAAAACTGCTACATATGAATATAGTTCAGTAACTATTCCATATTCCTCTACTTTGAGTATTGAAGACGAAGTATAAAAAGGGACTAGTATAAAATTAATTGCCTTGCCTATAATACTACTCAATCCATAGATTGCTGTCTCTTGAACAAGCTGTTTGAATTTACCCATAAAAAGTACTAAAATGGAGAGTCACTCTCCCTTGAATTTTGGTTTTCTCTTTTCTAAAAACGCCGCTGTACCTTCTTTAAAATCCAAAGAATTGCAACAATTTGCAAAACTTTTAACCTCTATTTGATATCCATCCTCAACCTTGGAAAAAGAGGCATTTACGCTGTTTATTATTTTGGCAATTGAAAGTGGAGCATTATTAAATATTTTATTTAGGATAGCTTTCGCTAATTCCATAGCGTCTTCATTCGTTGTCCCTAAATGGTTAGCTAATCCTGTCGAATATGCTGCACTAGCGTCAATCATCTCTCCTGTCAACATCATTTCCAATGCCTTTGCTTTCCCGACAATTTGTGTAAGTCTTTGTGTACCGCCAAAAGCTGGCAATATTCCCAGGCTGACTTCCGGAAGTCCAAAAAATGCATTTTTAGACGCAACCCTCATATGACATGCCATTGCCAATTCGCATCCGCCTCCAAGTGCATATCCATTTACTACTGCTATTATGGGCTTTGGGCAATTTTCAATTAAAGCAAATACTTCTTGCCCTTGTTCAGCGTATTTCCTTCCATTTATTTCATCGAGATTTATAAATTCAGAAATATCGGCACCTGCAACAAATGCTTTATCTCCTGATCCGGTAATGATCAAACCCTTTACTCTTTTGTCGTCATAAGAGTTTTCAATACAAAGTTTCAGCTCAGTTATTGTCTGGGCGTTTAAGGCATTTAATTTTTCATCACGATTAATTGTAATAGTTAAGATTCCTTCTTCAAGAGAATTTTTGATGTTTTTATAATTATCCATGTCCAAAAAAGCGAGTTTGGAGCAAATATACCTTTGGAATTTTTAAACTCAAATTTGAATTTTATTACATGTGAGGCTCCGAGCTTTCAAATGTGACATCTATTAGTCAGTTTTACGAGATAATTTTACAAAGAAAAATATTCAATTATAATTGCAATCATTAAATAATATTAAAAATGTCGTATTTATTTACATCTGAATCCGTTTCTGAAGGACATCCTGATAAAGTATCTGATCAAATTTCTGATGCCATACTTGACCACTTAATAGCTGCAGATCCTAATTCTAAAGTCGCAGTAGAAACATTAGTTACCACAGGGCTAACTGTAATCAGTGGTGAGGTAAAAACCAATGCATATATTGATGTTCAACAAGTAGCGAGAAAAACCATCGAAAAAATTGGATACACCAAAGGTGAATACATGTTTGATGCACACTCATGTGGTGTAATATCAGCCATTCATGAGCAATCTCCAGATATAAATCAAGGTGTTGAAAGAAAAGAAGAGTTGGATCAGGGTGCAGGAGATCAGGGTATGATGTTTGGATATGCTACAAATGAAACTGAAAATTATATGCCATTGCCGCTAGATCTATCGCATATGATTTTGATAGAACTTGCAAAAATCAGAAAAGAGGGAAAGATAATGACATATTTACGGCCTGATGCAAAGTCTCAAGTAACTATTAAATATAATGAGAATAATAAACCCGAAAAAGTTGACACTATCGTCGTTTCTACACAACATGATGACTTTGATGAAGAGGAAACAATGCTTGCTAAAATAAAGCAGGATGTTGTTGAAGTTTTAATTCCAAAAATAAAAGAAAAATTATCCCCTGAAATTCAATCTCTTTTTGGAGATGACATTATATATCATGTAAATCCAACTGGCAAATTTGTAATTGGAGGACCACATGGAGATACAGGATTAACCGGTCGAAAAATTATAGTTGATACATATGGAGGAAAAGGTGCTCATGGTGGAGGGGCATTTTCAGGTAAGGATCCTTCAAAAGTAGACCGTTCTGCCGCCTACGCCACAAGGCACATTGCAAAAAATTTAGTGGCGGCAGGTTTGGCTGATGAAGTATTGGTACAAGTATCTTACGCCATTGGTGTTGCGAAGCCAATGGGAATTTATGTAAATACTTATAACACATCAAAAATTGACCTATCCGATAGTCAAATTGCTGTTAAATTAGGAGATATTTTTGACATGAGACCTGCCGCAATAATAAATAGGCTGAAACTTAAAGAGCCAATTTATTCTCACTCCGCATCATATGGTCACATGGGAAGAACGCCTGAAGTATTAGAACTTACATTTCATGTTAATGGTGCTCCATTAACAAAAACTGTTGAAACATTTACTTGGGAAAAATTAGATTATGTAGATGAAGTAAAAAGAGCATTTGGATTATAATTGTCATTATCAATATAGAAGCAATAAAAAAGGGGGCAATGCCCCCTTTTTTAATGTGAAATAATTTTCTCTTTATGTTTAATAATTTGCTTTTTCAATGCTTCTACGGCCATATCTGAGGCCTCTTCAAAACTTTTAGCTCGTTCCTTGGCAAACAATTGATTCTTCGGAATGTTAAGCTTTATTTCTATTATTTTATTTTCCATGTTATTATCCTTATCAAGTCGCATGAAAACTTCTCCATCAATAATCCTATCAAAAAACTTATCTAGCCTATCTGCTTTTTTTTGAATAAACGAAATCAAACTCTGATTAGCAGTAAATCGAATAGAATGCATTTGCAATTTCATATTACGTTGTTTTAAATTA
>CAZDRA010000075.1:0-21851 GCA_964507705.1 uncultured Roseivirgaceae bacterium
AATTTTCATCAAATTGGAAACTTAAAAAGAGTCAACCTTTTTTAGGACGAGACAAAAATTTTAATAATTTTAAAGGCGATTCTCCTGGTAAAATGACCCTCTAAAAAACAAAACTCATTATTATTCATTACCTTCTCTTTTTTCTATCTTTATTGATAGCTATTTCAATATTAAACTTTCACAATAAATTAATGAAAACTCTAATCAATATTCTTGCAGTTTCAATGCTGTTATCTTCAACAATCTTTATTTCATGTTCAAGCAAAAAGAAGGCAGATGAAAATGAAGTTTCAGAAAAAACTAATTCTAAAAAGAAGATTCAGCTATTAAGAAACGATGCTGAAAAAAAAGTAGATGTAATGATAAATGGAGAATTATTTACTTCTTATATGTATCCCAATACCATTAAAAAACCAGTTCTATATCCATTGAAAACATCAAAAGGGACGAAAATAACCAGAGGATTTCCTTTGGAATCCATGGCAGGTGAGCGTGTCGATCACCCACATCATGTAGGCATGTGGTTTAATTACGGAGATGTAAATGGAATTGACTACTGGGGAAATTCTGACTCTATCAAACCAGAACAAAGAGATCACTATGGCACCATTATCCATAAAGAAATCACAAAGATAGAAAGTGGAGATAACAAGGCTACCTTGATCGTAAAAATGGATTGGAATGATGCAGATGGGAATACTCAGATTGAAGAAAGTACAACTTTTGTATTCAGAGCCAACGGAAATGAAAGATCCATTGATCGCTTTACCACGCTAAAAGCCATGGATAAAAAAGTGAGTCTCAATGATACAAAAGAAGGCATGCTCGCAATCAGGGTAACCAGAGCTCTGGAACATCCATCTGATAAACCCCAGATATTTACCGATGCGGAAGGAAAACCTACAAATGTCGCCACCCTAAATAATAAAGGCGTCAATGGTTTGTATTATAATAGTGCCGGTGATGAAGGTGCAGATTGCTGGGGGAAAAGAGCAGAATGGGTAAATCTAACTTCCACGATGGGAGATGAAGATATTTCTTTGGTCATCATGGATCACCCATCAAATGTTGGCTATCCCACTTATTGGCATGCGAGAACCTATGGTTTATTTTCTGTCAATCCATTGGGCCAAAAAGATTTTACTGAAGGAAAAGAAATACTAAATTTTGCATTGGAGCCAAATGAATCCACTACCTGGAAACACAGGATTTTAATTGTATCTGGCTCCAAGCTGAACAAAGAAATACTGGACAAAAAATTTAAAGAGTTTTCTAAAGAATAGACTTTTTATAACGAGTTGGCCGTGACGGCCACCTTGATTGTTACTTTCAAATTAAATGATAATGGCGCATTAGTAAAAGTACCTGTCATATAAATCTTAATGCCATTGCCATCGGTAATTATGGTTGAAATTCCATCAACAATCGCATCGCACGTACTTATGTTAAAATCACCAGTGCCATCGACATGAGTAACATTTAGTGGGCTAATGGCGCAGGAGGATGAAGCAGTTTGTTCAGATTTCTTGCTAAATCCAATTTCTCCATTAAAATATATTTCATCATCTTTGGGAGCGTCATAGTTTTCTATCGCAAAAAGGATTTCTTCAATTTCGTACTTTTTGATTTTGTTAGCGTACTTTTTAATCTCTGCATCGGTTGTCGCATCCAATACAATTGAGACAGTCATTTCATCAGTACCGATTACTGTCACAGGAAGAGATTGTGATATTGTAGTGCTAAATTTAATGTCGGTGATTTTCTCCACCTCTTCACAACTCATTAGCGCAGAAAGAGAAAATACTGAAAGAAAAAGAATAGTTAATTTATTCACTTTAATGTCCTTTTATGAATATTGAAAATTATAGCCTCTATTAAAGTTTAACAATCAAAGCAATATAAGGTTGCTCAAATTGAGTACTAAATAGGGTAAAAAAAGCCTGACAAAAACGCCAAGCTTTTATACTGATTTTATTCAGACTTATTTTAATGCTGCTAAGTATCCGTCAAACTTTGCCTTTAGTGCAGGATCAGCTTTAATTGCAGCTTTAGTAGCTTTATATGCTGTAGTTCCCATGGCATTTTTTGCCAATAAATTCACAACATCTTTTGCGGCTTTCTTTTTCTTATCAATTTGCTTGTTTACCACTGCCATAAACTGTGTTTCCCATTCTTCCGCCGCTTCACCTTCGCCTTTTTTAAGCTCTTGAAATCTTTGGCCGGTCATACCTTCTTGCTTCTCAATCATATCGTTGACCATTGGACTAATTCCGCTTACGATACTATTTTTTGCTAATTCAATGATGGCAAAGTTTTTCAAATCTTCTTCTGTCACATCTTGAACTTTGGCATTTGCGATTCCAACAGACAGCAATAAAACTAGTGCCATCAAGCTACTTTTTAAATTTCTTTTCATTACGTTCACTTTTCAATATTTATGGATTATAAAATAATTTTCAACTGACGAATATAATAAATTTAGCCCGAATAATTCGAGAGATAATTATTGAGGCATTTAAAATACTAAAATATACACTTCTTTGAAGGATGAAATAGACTGGATTCTTACTTACAAAGCTAGTCCCAGCATTATATTCCTTCAGTTTACAACCTTATTTAAATCAATAAATTAAAAATTCAAATTCAACCTGACGTTAAAAAATCTTTGCGATAGCGAATTTGGCACGGCGTAAAAATTGTTATTTACGTCATTTACCCAGTAATAAGAAATGGTGTTTTGATTTCCGGTAAGGTTGAGAATTTCTGCGCTAATCCACAACGATTTCAGAAAAGACTCTTCATTCTTTAGTCCGAATTTAATCATTTTGGAAAACCCTATGTCTATTCTCTGATATTCGCTTCCTCTAAAACTATTTCGATATTCAGGATTAACAGGAGGAGAAAATGGTAGCCCGCTAGAATACAGCAATCGTAAATGCACTTTGAAGGTTGGTACATTTGGGATATGATCTTGAAAAAAAATAGCGACATTCACTCGCTGATCTGATGGTCTTGGGATGTAGCCGCGGTTATCAGTATCCAAATCCTCTTTAGTTGATAAAAAACCCAGGCTAAACCATGATTCATCGCCCGGAATAAATTCACCACTAACACGAAAATCAATTCCTGTAGCATATGCCTTTGCTATATTATCTGCATAATATCTGATCTTCACATTTTCTATATCATAAGGGTTTACATTCCATAAATATTTGTAGTAAATCTCAGTGATAAACTTAAAGGGTCTCCCCCATTTTGTAAAATTTACATCCATTCCAACGATGCTGTGCAGTGACGATTGCGCCTTCAGGTTTCTATTAATTTGACCTTGATTATTTCTAAATTCTCTATAAAAAGGGGCTTGCTGGTAAAGACCTACCGAGGCTTTAAAGCTTGTGTTTCGCATCTGCACCGGCATCCATGAATATTGTATCCTGGGACTAATTAGTAATTCTTTATTAAAATCCTGATACAACATTCTAACCCCATAGGTTAGGGATTGATTACTTTTTATATCTGTCGTGTTTTGCAAATAGGCATGCAATCTTGAGTAATTTATTTTGGATTGGGAAGATACAGCATCTGTTATTGTTACGTAGTCAGCAGAGTCGATAAATTCATATTCATTGAGGATATCATCAAAACTGTGATTACCATATCCTATTCCAAATTCCATTGTATTTCTTTGGTTGATGACAAGCTCATTTCTCGATTCGACATTGAGCAGGGTAGCATTTAATAAATTTCGTCCTGAATAGTAATTTGTTCCAACCCCAACGTTTACAAGACATTTATTAAAACCCGGAGATGCAGGGTCGGTATCAACATTGCAGAGTAAATAATCACTTTCGATATCGTAATATTCCCGCTCTCTGGAATATGTACCTGAAACAATCAAATGACTTCTCCAGTTCTTAGAAAAACGATGGCTAAGCCGCACACCGCCCTGCCATGTATCGAAAGTTAATTTTTCCTGCCCGTCAAACGCCACAAACAATCTCAATTGATTATTGAATGTACCGAAAGTAGTTTCCCGATTGGTAGGCCTGACGAGATATCGATTTTGGGCATAAGAAAAAAGTACACCAATATTTGTTTGATCGCGCTTATTGCCTTTGGAAATGTCAAAATTGAGATATGTCTGAATATCTGAAAATCTTGGTCGGTATTCTCCTTTTGTCTCCAGGGTATTTAGCAGGTAGGTAGAAGATTTGTGCCTCGCACCCACTAAATAAGTCATTCTATCATTTTTAGATACACCCTCAAAATGTATTGATCCGCCCAGCAAACCTGCACTAAATGAACCCGCAAACTTCCTTGGCCTTTTATATTCAATATTTAGTGTAGATGCCAGACCATCTCCATATTTAGATTCCCAACCACCGGAAGAAAATTCAATCCCACTCACCAGATCTGTGTTTATAAAACTCAAACCTTCCTGCTGTCCGGAAGTAATAATTTGTGGTCTGTAAACCGGGATATTATTTACATAGACTAAATTTTCATCAAAGTTACCCCCGCGAACAGTGTAACCTGTAGAAAACTCATTATTGCTTGAAACACCAGGAAGGGTAATTAACAAGCTACTGATATCCTGAAATGGGGCGGGTACAAACTTAGAATTGATTGGGTCGAGATTATATGTACTGGCTTTTTCATTTAATTGATCAAGCCTATCTTCAGTGACATCTACCTGATCCAGAATTCTTAATGAATCTTGCATTTCAACTGTAAACCGATCCTTAGATATATCTATGGATGAAATTAGAATTCTTTGGTCAACATACTGAATATGATTAAACACCAGGCTTTTTTGCTTATCGATATCTTTAATTTCATAATTAAATTCTCCGTTAATATCTGTAACCTGACCACTGGTTGATCCTTCAACAACAACATATACATTTAAAATTGGAACATTCTTATTATCAATCACCCTTCCTCTCAATATCTGATTTGATTGCTGTGCAAAGGAAAATGCAGGTAATAAAAAGAAAATGTAAAATAGAAATGGCTTCATCGAGGAATATTGCAGTCGCTAACTGGAGAGTGATTTTAGTTCCGAAATAGTTTTTGTTGGATTTTCTGAATTGAATATCACGCTCCCTACCACCATCACATCTGCACCGCATGATTTTAATTTAGCAATATTGCTTGTAGAAACTCCACCATCTACCTGAATGAGCGTGTTTAATTTATTTTGATTAAAAAATTGTCTCAAATCCATGATTCTCTGATAGGTGGATTCTATAAATTTTTGTCCTCCAAAACCAGGAAAAACAGACATTACCAACACCATATCAATATATTCTGCAAGATGATAAATCTTTTCTACAGGCGTATCAGGATTTATTGCAATGGCAGGTCGGGCGCCAAGAGCTTTAATGTCTTTGAGAATTGAAATCATGTCCTTGTCTTTGCAAGCTTCATAGTGAATATTAATCAGATCGGCACCTGCCTTTCTAAATCCCTCAATGTATTTTTCGGGATTTACAATCATCAAATGAACATCAAGGGGCTTTTGAGTAGTTTGACGAGCGGCTTCAACAATAGGAATTCCAAAAGATATATTTGGAACAAATGATCCGTCCATCACATCCATGTGAACCCAATCGGCCTGGCTTTCATTGATCAATTTAATGGTATCACCTAGCTGGAGAAAATCTGAATTAAGTATTGATGGCGCAATTAGTGACATATTTTTTTTATATAATGCTAAAATGCTAAAATGCTAAAATAGGTAAACGTTGATTAATGCTCTGGCGCAAGGTATTTATATCTTTATTCTTCAAGTTCATCCAACACCTTTTTTACTTTTAACGAGAGGCAAAATATCTTCCGTATCACCTTATTCCACATTTACTTCTCTCTCTTAAATCTCTCTTAAACTCTTTTAAATCTTTTTAAAACTGCGGTAAACTTTCCAAAAGTTCATTTTGCGAAAAGCTATATGCTTGATAATCAAAAGATAAAAATTTAACTGCACCTTTTATAAAACTCTTATGTTCAATGATTTACGAGAATGCAACGAACTACTGCTCTTTTAAATCTCTTTTAAATCTCTTTTAAATTTCACAGTATTAAAATCCATTCGGGCTTAGCATCATTCCCATTGTTCCTAATTCTATTTTTTATTCTAAGCTCTGATAAAAGATTAGTGACTTTTGTTTTTCGTTGTTTATCGGTCATCCAATCGGGCAATTTTTTCCATAACAGTTCATCTACATCATTTCTGTTAACACTTCCGTGCTCTTTCATGGATTTTAATATCAAATCGAGATAATAGTCTTTATCAAATGCTTTATTCTTTGAATACGCTGCCTTTTGACCTGTTTGTTGGGCCACTTTAAGGCTGAAGAAATTCGGTTTTCTCCCTTCTATTAATTTCTGAGTCTTTAGTAACTTTTCCTCAAGTGCAGTAATTGGCTTTTGCTTTTGAACTTTATCCAACATCATTATTTCTTCCAAAGTCAAGTCCTGATTATTAGCTAATAGTCTAGCATATTTCATGTCCAGAATCTTCCCGGTAATAGAAACCTTCACCTTTCCTTTTACAAGGTCATAATCTGGCATTGGAAAAAGACGTGTTCTTTGATAGTTAAACATCTTACGTATTCCTCCTCCTGCAGTATCTACCATTTTTAAGTTAAACATCGCTGTCGCCAAAAAACGATTACGGTAATGTTCCTCAGGAGCATCTTCTTTAACAACCATTTCCACACTACCGGGAATAAAACTCCCAAGATTGGTAAATATCAATTGGTCGTCCATTTCAATAACATTAATTCTACCATACAGGGTGTAATCCTGATGGGCAATGCAATTGTTTATTGCTTCACGAATGGAATAAGGTTCGTATTGACTAACTTCATTAGGAAATAATGTTCCTTCTTTTAGATATCTGTATTTTAGATTGCGAATTTTCGCATATACTTTATCAACAGCAAGTAGTAAAGGGCAACCTACAATCAAATAATCCTTATCTGCACCATTGGCGTCTTTTAAAAGCCACCTGATTTTCGCTTCAGCAGGAGTAATAAAATGCTCGGACTCTTCTTTTCCTAAAAGAACAATTGCAGTACGCGTAATTTTTCCTTTAATGGTGATCTTAGCCTTATTTAAAAAGGTTATATCATTCCAAGTATCCACCTCATCAGCTTTTTCTGGAAACTTATTTTTAAAGTTTTCTCTTGAAACCCGAATGGCTTCAGTATCCAGGTCTTCAATGGTAGCATCAGGAACAATGGCTACACTCCAGTCTTCGGTAGTTGCTTGTGCTCTTATGCGTTCAATTTCTTCTAAATTAAGCGGAACAAGTTCTTCGCCATCTCTACCATAATAATGACCTTCAAATGCAATAGGAAAACCCTTGGGTGCAGCAGGTATCTGAAACATCACAACCCTTCCTTCGGGTAAGTCAAGCTCGTGGATTTCAATAAAAGTAATTCGATTGGTTGTTTTATTGGCAATCTCTCCTTTTAAACTATCGAGGTCTTTTCGTTGAGAGCGAAACTGACTATTAACAATTCTATGCTGTTTATTTTCAATACCAAAGACGAGCCAGGCATGAGGTTTTCCTTTTAGGTTGGCTTCATTGCTCAATGCTGAAAAACATTTCCCCAACTTCGAAAAGTCGTAGGTTCTTTTAGCCTCTTTAAACTCCAACACTTCTGTTTCAGAAGTTAAGTTACGAAGTTCTTCGAGCGTATATTTTAGTTCATCTAAGGTCATTTTCTATTACTAATCTAACAAACATGACTAACGTGATTATCTCACGATGAATTTTTAGTATAAAGCCTAATTACTGTTAACAGAGGTTTCTAAAGCACCACAAGTTTAGACTTTTTCATTTCCTTTCCATTGCCGTAGGTAAGTATATAAGAACCAGGTTTCAAAAATGAAACGTCCACTTCAATAGGATCAAGATTGTTATTTGCTTTCAGGCCTACCGATTGTATAAAGCTACCTTTTAGATCATAAAAATTGAGATCGGTCAATTGTTCTTTTGCCAATGTATCAACATAAAAATAAATGGTTCTCTTATTGGTGACAGGATTTGGGAAAATCACAAATTTATTCACAACGTCTCCCTCATTAACTTTTACTCTATTAAACGCTCTTACAAAATCAGGAACACCATAGCCTATAAGTGTGTCCGGCGCAGTTGATTGGCTGGCGGTCATTTTTAGATATTGAATTACTTCCATGTTTGTTAAATCAGGATAAGCCTGCCAAAACCCAGCAACTAAACCGCTAACGAGTGGTGCTGAAAATGAGGTGCCATTTGCATAAGTAATTTCTTCATTATTTACGATTCGCACAAAGGAACCCAAAGCAGAAATATCCGGCTTTATCCTACCATCACTGGTCGGACCAAAAGAACTGAAAGATGACTTTTCTAAATCAGAAGCAACAGATCCTATGGAAAGTATAGAATCAGCGTCTGCTGGGGCATTAAGATATGTCCAGCTGGTATTTCCTTCATTGCCATTACTACTTACAACTACAATCCCCTTCGAAGCTGCGATAGTTGCGGCCCTAGTAATTATGGTTGTTTTACCATCAAAATCTTCATAGGTATAATCCATTGATTCATCATCAAAATAGGAATAACCTACGGATGAATTAATGATATCTACCCCAATACTATCGGCATATTCAGCGGCAAATAACCAATTATACTCCTCGATATTATATTCAGAGCTGACATCTTCTGTTACACAGAGCACCAGATCTGAATAAGGGGCGATACCTGAAAATTCCCCTTCTTTAAAAGCCGAAATACACGATAACACTTTAGATCCATGTGCATCATATTGAAATACATTTGAAGAACCACGAACAAAATCTTTTGCACCTATGATTTTATTGTTATCAATGATGTGGGAAAAGTAAGAAGATTCATCTACAAGCTTAAAGCCTGAATCAAATACGCCAATAAGCATTCCCTCCCCCTTGTATCCGGCCTCATGCATGGCATCAACGCCAATGAGTTCATTTTGAGCATATGATTCATAATCGCTAAAACTGTCTTCCGATTTTTTGTTTCGCTTGCTCTTTCTTCCATTTCCGTTTGAAGAACCTATTTTTCTACCGGGTCCCACAAAGGTGACATCGTGAACAAATGGTAAAGACCTCACTTCACTTTCCTTGTCTTCATCCATTTCTACTAAAACCCCATTCATCCACTTTGTAGTAAAATGCACATCAATTTTATCAATTCCTCTGAGTACATCTAAATAAACATCAGATACGGGAAGGTCATTGTTTGAAATTTCAATATTCTGATTTTCCCTTCTTTGCAGAGCTCTGGCAGATAAAAAATCCTGTGGTCTGTCCATGGTATAAGAACTTCCTTCTTTGTCCATGAAAGTAACTATATACCGATTGACTTTTCCCAATGAAGGAAATGACAACAGCAATAATATTAGAAATATTAAAATTTTACTCTTTCCCATACTCCACTAAATATTGAAAATATTTCAACCCACCTTCTATTATTTGCATACCAAGAAAATCTTCCTGTTTATAGTTTAGAATAATTTTCTCTTTATAAACTAAACCTTTTTCATTGGCATAAACTTCTTTTCTCGAAATGAATTTGACAATTTTATCAGGAAGGTCTTCCTGAATTACCGTCACAGTATTTTCATAATTACCAATTGAATCTGTGTAAGGCTGGTAAATATCCATCATCTCAAATTCATCTTCACTTTTATTATTAAGCTTGTTTCCATCCCAGGTTTTATTTTCAATCAAGGGAAATATCAAACTAACCAGTGGCACATTATGCTCTACTAATATTGCAGTTCTGCTATTTTTTCTGGCTGTCCAGATCGAATCAGTTACCCACAAATCATTTTCGCTATATTTTTTTTGACGTAAAATTTTAAAGGAAATTCCAGATTCAAGATTTGGAAAAGAATCTACTATGCTCTCTTTTAATAAATAGGAAAAGACAGTGCTATCAATTGACGAATTATATTGCGTTCCATAAACTTTATAAACCCTATATTCCCCAACATTTAGAGGGAAATAGGTAGTCCCTAATTCCCTTGGATCCAGTTCTTTAGTTTCTGAACACCCCCAGAATATTGAGCAACAAATTGCAATTATTAAGAATAAGCTATATCCGAATTTCAATTTTTCAAAATTTAGTAATGAACCATCCTGTAATTAATAAGAATAAATTGAAGAATATCTCCTACCCAACAAATCCGTTTGTGATCTTTTCTCATACTAATTAGCTCCATTATTTACAGCACTATCTTGTCTAAAACTGGATAAAATCCAACCTCCGCCAATAATATCATTTCCTTCATAAAAAACAGCCGCTTGCCCTGGAGCTATGGCATTTACGCCATTACCAAAGAAAACTTTCACAATGTCTCCGGTTTGCTCAATAACGGCAGGATGCCCAGGATCATTGTACCTTACTTTAGTAATCGTATCCACCTTTCCTGAAAGAGATCGGTATTTTCCCATGATTAATTTATTTACGTACATGCCATCCCTGGCGAGTTCGTCAAATGTTCCCAGAACAACCCTGTTTTTATCCTTTTGAATTTCTGTTACATAGACCGGGTATCCCAATGCAATCCCCAATCCTTTTCTCTGCCCAATGGTATAAAACGGATACCCTTCGTGGATTCCTATTACTTCACCATTTTCAAGAACAAATTCCCCGCCGGCTACTTCTTTTTCTAATCCGTCAACTCTTCTTTTCAGAAATCCGCGATAGTCATTATCTGGTACAAAGCATATTTCGTAAGATTCTGACTTAGTTACCAATTCAGTAAATCCCCGATCAGTAGCCATATCATAGATTTCCTTTTTCGTCAACTCTCCAAGAGGAAATATGGTTCTGCTAAGGCTCTGCTGCGAAACACCCCACAAGGCATAGGATTGATCTTTCATTAGGTCTATACCTTTTGAAATAATATATCTGCCTTGCTCAAATCGTATTTTTGCATAATGCCCGGTAGCGATAAACTCGCATCCCAATTTATCGGCACGCCTCAATAAAGCATCCCATTTTATATGTGTGTTGCAAAGTACGCATGGGTTGGGTGTGCGCCCCGCCATGTATTCATCAGTAAAATAATCAATTACATAATCGCCAAATTCATTTCTGATATCTAAAATATAATGTGGAAACCCAAGGCTTACAGCTATATTTCTGGCGTCGTTGATTGAATCGAGGCTACAGCAGCCGGTCTCTTTTTTGGAGGTTCCCGAAGATGCATAATCCCAGGTTTTCATGGTCATGCCTATCACCTCATAGCCTTGTTCGTGTAGCAAAACGGCTGCCAGCGAACTATCGATACCACCACTCATTGCCATTAAAACTCTTCCTTTCTTACTCATATTATCTTTTTTTCATCAGGTTGAATGCCTGACTTTTGAGATTATTAAAAAGCAAAAATACTTGTTAAAATTTGAATTGGGAAAATAATGTTTGAATATAAGGTACATTCAATCCCTATGCTCGATTCACATTTTCAATAACTGGTTGGTAAAATATCTGTAAGTTTTTATTTTATTACCCATGTCTCATTTCCTGCAATTAAGGCATCCAGATCTCCATTGCCTTGCTGAGAAATTGCATAACTCATTTGCTCCTGCATTAACTCATCATACCTTGATCTTTGCCCAGCATATAATACGCCAAATGCTCTTGGGAAATTCTGATCGGGGTACATTGCTTCCATTCTGATAAGAATATTAGCCTTGATGGCATCACTTTCATCATGAATCCATAGATCATCCACGGAATGTCCATCAGTCAATTTGACAACCTGAGGCTTGGTGCTATCAAGTCTTATTCCATATTCACTGTCAGCACCAAATACCATTGGTTTTCCATGCTCTACAAATAATGCATTCTGCTTTTTAGAGTCTTTTTCTGTATAACTAAAAAATGCACCGTCATTGAAAATATTACAATTTTGGTAAATCTCCAGAAACGATGACCCCTTGTGGTCATTTGATTTTTTGAGCATCTCTTGCAAATGCTTAGGATCTCTATCCATTGCCCTGGCAATAAAAGTACCTTCAGCACCCATCGCAAATGCAGCTGGATTAAAAGGATGGTCCAGAGATCCAAGTGGCGTTGATTTAGTGACACTATCAATACTAGATGTTGGCGAATACTGCCCTTTTGTGAGGCCATATATCTCGTTATTGAATAGTAATATGTTGACATCAAAATTTCTTCTGAGTAGGTGTGCCATGTGATTGCCACCTATGGATAGACCATCACCATCACCAGTTACAATCCAAACACTAAGCTCTGGTCGTGTCGCCTTCAAGCCACTTGCAATAGCTGTTGCCCTACCATGAATACTATGCATGCCAAATGTATCGAGGTAATAAGAAAATCGCGAAGAGCAACCAATGCCGGAAATGAACACGATGTCTTTTTTCTTTATACCTAATTGGGGCAATACGGTTTGCATTTGTTTCAATATCGAGTAATCCCCACATCCCGGGCACCATCGAATTTCTTGTCCTGAAACAAAATCTTTTGAAGACAACCCTCCTTTATTTTGAAGTTGATTGCTTTTTATTTTAGCTGGTCTTTTTACCGGAGCCTTGATTTTCATAATATTTTTATTGTTGGAAATAATAAAACGGTTAACTATCCTTTGGGATAAACATTCAATATCTCCTCTTTCAGTTCATTTTTAGTAATGGGTGTTCCTTTGATTTTATGGAATCCAATGGCATTAATCAGGTACTTATCTCTGATCAACTTTATTAATTGGCCATTATTTATTTCAGGAATCAAAACTGCTTCAAATTGATTCATGAGACTTCCCAAGTTTTTAGGGAATGGCTTTATATAGGTAAGGTGAGCATGTGATACTTCGTACCCCTCTTTTATCAAATCTATTACTGCACTTTTGATTGACCCGAATGTTGAACCCCAACCCAAAACCAACACCTTGCCGTTTTCTTTCCCTGAGTCAGTGGTTTGTTCAGGCAAGAAATCTGCAATTCGCTCAATTTTTTCTTCTCTAATTTTCACCATTTTTTGATGATTGTCCGGATCGTAAGATACATTTCCAGTGATACCATCTTTTTCTAAACCACCTATTCGGTGTTCTAACCCTTCTGTCCCGGGAATAGCCCACTTGCGCACCAATTTTTCATCCCTGAGATAAGGCATGAATTTCTCCTCGCTTTCTTTGCTTTTCATTATACCAACATTGATATCTTTAAGATCTGCCGATGTTGGAAATTTCCACGGCTCAGCACCATTGGCGATATATCCATCACTAAGCACAACCACCGGTGTCATATGCTCAACGGCTATTTTTACAGCTTGATAGGCGATATAGAAACACGAGGAGGGTGTACTTGCTGATATCACCGGCATAGGGCACTCACCATTTCTTCCGTAAATAGCTTGCAATAAATCTGACTGTTCAGTTTTAGTTGGAAGTCCGGTACTTGGTCCTGCACGTTGCACATTCAGGATAATTAGTGGCAATTCCAGCATGACAGCCAACCCCATTGCTTCGGCTTTTAATGCTAAACCAGGTCCACTTGTTCCTGTTACTCCCAGATTTCCCCCAAATGCTGCACCAATTGTAGAGCAAATAGCTGCAATTTCATCTTCCGCCTGAAATGTCTTGACACCAAAATTTTTATGTTTGGCCAATTCATGCAAAACATCACTTGCCGGGGTGATCGGGTAAGTACCATAAAAAAGTTGAAGTCCGGTTTTTTGCGCTGCTGCGATAAGGCCCAATGCGAGAGCTGGGTTTCCAGTAATACTTCTATAAGTACCAGGGACCATCTTGGCAGGCTTTACTTTATATCTACTCGAAAATGCCTCAGTGACGTCTCCATAATTATAACCTGCCTTTAAGGCCTTAATATTGGCGTCGATTACCTCTTTCTTTTTCTTGAATTTCCGTTCTATAAATTGGATTGTATTTTCAGGAGATCTATTATAAAGCCAATAGATAAAACCAAGTACAAACATATTCTTTGACCTGTCTTTATCACGAACACCCATTTCCACTTCCAATAGTGCTTCTCTGGTAAGTTTTGTGATATCTATTTTATAAACCAGAAAAGCTGAAAGATCACTTCCATCTAATGGATTTGACTCATAACCAGACAATTTTAAGTTACGCGAATCAAATCCGGAAGTATTCAATATTAGAATACCTCCTTTTTGGACATTATTAATGTTGCTCTTTAGTGCAGCCGCATTCATGGCAACCAACACATCACAAGAATCACCGGGTGTATAAACTTCCGTGCTTCCAAAATGTATTTGAAACCCAGACACGCCAGGAATTGTCCCTTGGGGTGCTCTAATCTCTGCCGGGAAATCTGGGAAGGTCCCCAAATCATGTCCTATCGAAGCTGTATTATTTGTAAATTGTGTGCCAACTAATTGCATTCCATCTCCTGAATCTCCTGCAAATTTGATGACTACATTTTGCTTTTCTTCTATAATTTTACTCATTCTATTAAATTAACCCGAATATTCGGGAAATAATTTTTTAAACTATTTAATGAACTTAATTGCAAATTCGACGACCTTTTTTTGGCAGGGAATCAAATTCTTATAACTAAATAAGTTCTTTGTTAATATGGTTAAAATTCCATATTCTCCAAAACGTAACCGAATAACTTTACAACGTGTCATTGTTGCGGTTGATAGTCGGACTTACAAAACTAAAAAGATTTTTAGTTTGATATTATATAATTGTGTCTTTTAAATACTTTTCGCTTTTATCGGGAAAGTCCGTCATAAAGTGAAGGCCTCTGCTCTCATTTCTCCTCAATGCAGAAGTGATAATTAGAAAGGCGATTGTGGCCAGATTTCTCAATTCGACAAGCTCACCGGATATTTTTGATTTTTTATAATAACCTTCGATTTCTTGATGAATTACATGAATTCGTCTTCTTGCTCTTTTCAGATGCTTTTTGGAGCGCACAATTCCAACATAATTCCACATTATATTTTGAATTTCCTTTTGATTATGCCTGGTCAAAACCCATTCTTTCTCATCAATAATTCCAGATTCGTCCCATTCGGGAATGATCACACTACCAAAATTCCTTGGGCGTTTATTAATTACCTTCATTGCAGCATGATGACTAAAAGCCAAGCCCTCGATAAGACTATTACTCGCCAATCTATTTGCTCCATGTAATCCGGTATGTGCTGCCTCTCCAATTGCAAATAAATTTTGCATAGAAGTTTGTCCGGTTAGACTTGTCATAATCCCACCACAAAAATAATGAGCTGCAGGAACGACCGGAATTGGGTCTTTGGAAATATCAATATTTAAGGACTCTTTGCAATGCTTAAATATATTTGGAAACCTTGACATTACTTCTTTCCCATCAAGATGCCTCATATCTAAATATACGCAGTCTTCCCTCCTCTTTTTCATTTCTGCATCAATACCCCTTGCAACAATATCTCTTGGAGCAAGATCGGCTCTCTTATCATACTTTGGCATAAAATGTTCATTGCCTCCGTTGATCAATTTCCCGCCAAAACCCCGTAATGCTTCAGAAATCAGAAATGACCTTTTCCCGGGATTATATAATGAGGTAGGATGAAATTGTACAAATTCCATATTTGCAATACGTACTCCAGCTCGATAGGCCATGGAAACGCCATCTCCAGTGGCAATTTCGGGGTTTGTAGAATGCAAAAAAACTTTAGACGCTCCACCTGTAGCGATGATTGTATAATTTGATTGAAATGGTGTGACGCATTGATCACTTTCGTTAAGTACATAAGCGCCAAAACAAATATTAAATGCCGACTGAAGATTGCCCAGAACATGATGCTCGGTGATAAGATCAATTGCAAGATGATTTTCAAATATTGTTATATTTGGATTTGCCCTTGCACTTTCTAATAAAGCGCGTTGAATCTCGGCGCCTGTCATATCTGCAGCATGTAATATGCGATGTTCTGAATGACCTCCTTCTTTGGCTAAATCATAAGCGCCATCATCTTTTTTTGTGAAATGAACCCCCCATTGAATAAGTTCATCAATTCTTTCCTTTGCTTCATTTAATGCAAATTCTACAGCATCTACATGACACAATCCTGCACCGGCAATAATTGTGTCATCGATATGTTTCCTGGTATTATCAGTATCTTTCGTGACTGCGGCTATACCTCCCTGAGCATAGGATGTATTCGATTCGCTTGCCGAACGTTTAGATATAAGATTAACTTTCCCGTGTTCGGCAACCTTGAGCGCATAGCTTAGTCCTGCAACACCACTCCCAATTACCAAATAGTCAGATTTTTGTATTGAAGACAATTCCTCTTGGTATTTATAAATTAAGTTTCCTGGAAATTTCCAACATTTTTAGAATTGGAGACTTTGCTTTCATAATTAATTCCTCACTCAACACCAGCTCAGGCTGTTCATGCTCAAGGCATAAGTAAAGCTTTTCCATGGTATTTAATTTCATAAATGAGCAGTCATTGCAACCGCAAGTAGAATCAATAGAAGGTGCCGGGATAAATATTTTATCAGGGCTATCCTTTTGCATTTGATGCAAAATACCACTTTCTGTAGCAACAATAAACTTTTGCGAATCGTTATTTAAGGAATATTTTAATAAGGCCGTTGTCGATCCAACAAAATCTGCAACTATTAAGACGGGATTTTCACACTCAGGGTGAGCAATGAATTTCGCATCAGGCTGTTGGTCTTTAAGTTCTATGATTTTCTCAAGAGAATATTTTTCATGCACCATGCAAGCACCATCCCACAAAACCATATTTCGACCAGTTGTGCTATTAATATAATTGCCAAGGTTTTTATCTGGAGCAAAAATTAGCTTTTGATTTTTATCAAAACTATTTACGATAGATTCTGCATTGGAAGATGTACAAATTACATCAGAGAGTGCCTTGATTTCTGCTGAACAGTTTATGTAGGAGATCACCTTGTGATTTGGATATTCTGCTTTAAAGGCAGCAAATTTATCAGCAGGTGCTGATTCTGCAAGTGAACATCCTGCTTTTAAATCCGGAATAATCACTTTTTTTCCAGGGTTTAAAATCTTTGCCGTCTCAGCCATAAAATGTACTCCCAAAAAAACAATGATATCTGCATCGGTTTTTTCAACCTTTTGACTTAACCCCAGACTATCGCCAATAAAGTCAGAAATATCCTGAAGGTCGGGAGTAATATAGTAATGACCCAAGATTATGGCATTTTTCTCTTTCTTCAACCTGGCAATCTCCTTTTCGAGATCTATTTCAGGATGAATTGGCAGGTTTAAATAACCGTGCTCTTCAATTAAAAATTCTTTTTCCATTTCCATTACCCTACTAATATTAGTAAGTGCACAAACTTAATAAAATATGCAATAATTACCTTGCAAAGGTATATTGTTGTATCCTACTAAACTATGAATATGAGATATTGTTAACTAATGTTAGGGAACCAAAATATTGCACTACTTTCTAATATTTGAAAGAGTCAAATTACACAATTAGTTTTTCAATACCAGAAATGAACAAATAATAATTTGGTTAATGAAATTACATCTTAGCTTTTTATAACTACCTAATGGTAAAATGGGAAATGTCTGACTTGCCATATGATAGAATTTTTCCAGCTATCAGCCGTATCATCTATAAAAATATTTGCTTTGTTTTTGTCATAAATGACTGTACCTGAGCTTTTGAATATGCTTATATAAACTGAGGCATGATACTTCTTGGAAGTAGAGCTTGTTGAACCACCATAGACATTTGTTTTGTTCCAGTCCTTTTCATTAATACTTCCAAATCCTGTTGATAAAGATGATGTTCCTTCAAAGGATCTATCAATCGAACCCATCAATATATAATCTGCATCTAGCACTTCGGCTATTTCTTTTGTAGTAAAATTATCTATAGTCTCTACAGTAATTTTGGCCTTGTTTAATGTAACATTAACATCTCTGGCGTTCAAGGGAGTCACCTTAAAATGCTTCTGTTTCTTATTGATATAACCAATAAGAAATTGCTGTGCCTCCTTTCCTTTTTGCTCAGAAATACGGCCATCATCAGAGAATGCAAATGGTAAAATAGCTACTGTCTCCTGAGAAAAAGCAGAAGAAAAAGCAAATAAAAAGAATACCAATGTAAAATAATTTAAGAATTTCATGGTTTGTTATCTATTTAGGTTTAAACATAAATTTTTAAATTTGAAACTAAAATATGACATTATTATTTATATCCGAAAAAAATAGAGTTTGGAAATTTGGGCTTATGCGCCCGTAAACAGTATTATTTCTCATGACCCATAAATCCAGCACCAAAATTCATCGATGTGTAGTTGGACATATCAATTTCAGTATTCTTCTTATTAATGCTTATGACTGTCATTTTCATTTCAGTAGGCTCGTCACCTTTTTCAGATTTTATTGTCATTCCCATTTCCATGGCTAAGCCCTTTAAGTCGTACAACTTTGTATTGTTAGTAAATGCAGAATTGTTCATACTTTTTAGAAATGACTGGTTATAGATGTTAATGCTTGGAGCAATCCATATACTTCCTTCCGAATCTTCTGATTTTATTTGGTATTCATAACATTTATATCCAAGTACTTCCTTTGTCTTACCAGTTTTAACTACTATGTTTTTTGCTTCTTCTGCAGAATTATTATCCTCAATCATACTGTTAACTGACTCCAATGACATTACATTTGCCATTTTTTGCTCTTCCATAATCATGATCATTGCATTATTATCAAAATCCATGATGTTGATCACACCTTTAGCCATACCATTACTTTTTCCTCCCTGCGTCATATTGCCAATTTTTGTTCCCATATATTCCTCTTCAGGATTCAGTAAAACAGTATATTCCATTGTTGTGGGTTGGTTATTCACAATAGTATTCATTTTATAGACAACCTCATCCGTAAAAGTATAACTGCTATACGTTTCAATTTTTTCTGAAGATACGCCCATCATACTCATAATCTTTCTTTGCATTTCTTCAGGGTCATATTCTTCTTCCGCTGTATTTGCCTCAACCTTTTCAGATTCCGCAGCACCACTCTCACGAGGTTGTTTACCATCAACACTTTCATTATCTCCCCCTTCAATAGATTTCCAAATCGCTTTTTCAGTCTTTTCTACTCCCATGTCAATTCCTTTTTCTACCTGATCAACTGCATGATTTTCCAATCTGTCTTTAGCTGCTCTTTTTAATTTATCCAACAGTTGCCCATAGCCGGTTAAAAAGAACGATGTTTGGAATAATAGTGAAAGTGCAATGATTATAAATTTGCGTTTCATATTTGTAAATTTTAATTAGTTGAAAATATCAAACTGCTGAAATAATGGCAAAATTTAAATACTTAATAGTAAGGTAAGTACTGATACAAATTTATTGTAATTTCATTAATAAACCCCATAATATTTATGATTCTAATTTAACATAAGTTCTATTTATGGATAAAATTAAATATAACTATTTATATATTTAATTGCATTTAATGGCTACATGTTTAGTCAAAACTTTATACACAATTACAAAAAGAAACACATCTATTTTAGAAAAAAGGCAACATGAACATCACTGCAAATAACACAAAATACTTCTCGGGCCTAGTATCATTATATCATTTGTTGATACACGCTGATGGACTTATAGATGAAAAAGAAATTGAAATAGGAATGCTAATGAAAAAATATAAAAATATTGAAGAATGGGAATTCAATTACTATCTCGATAAATTCTCATCACAAGAAAAAGAAAAAACAATAGAAGACTACCTGAATGCACTCAATGATTGTGATTATGAACTGAAAATAAAATGTATTGCCTGGATGTCACTTATAGCCAATTCGGATGGCTTTATGGCATCGGAAGAATGGAAATTAATATATTATATATATGGCAAAAAATTAAATCTTGACTTAAAAGATATCTTGGAGATACAAAGGCAACTTCCAAGACTAAAATAAACACTGAACCACAACCTTAGTTGAGTGTTGATATATAATCAAATTGTATATAAAAAGCCACTGGTAGCTGTGGCTTTTGCTTTTTATTCTATCTCATTTTTAATAATAAACAGCTTAAACTTTTTGTGTTAATTATTAAAAGAGTTTTATATTGTGCTATTGACCAATTTAGAAAAATTGAGATAGAAAAACCAACCATTTTAATCCATAAACTATGGAAAGCACAGTAAAAATTTTTGCAGTAGAAGACGACCCTACTTACAAAAAATTTTTAGAATACGTATTTGGCCTCAACCCAGATTTTGAAGTAAAATTTTTTAGCTCAGGAAATGATTGCATCAAACATTTGCATCTTAAGCCCAGTATTATCGCTCTTGACTACACTTTGCCTGATATGTCAGGAGAGGAGGTCCTGAAAAAAGTAAAAAGTTTTAATTCGTCAATACAAGTAATAATTGTATCTGCTCAAGAAAAAATTGGTACTGCAGTACAATTACTAAAATCAGGTGCTTATGACTATATTATAAAAAATGAAGATACTAAAGATCGATTGCTGAATGCCATAAACAACGCTCGAAAAAACATTTCCCTCACAGCAGAAATCCATAGTTTGAGAACCGAGCTTTCAAAAAAATATGAATTTGAAAAAAGTATAATTGGTAATAGTAAAGCCATAAAAAAGGTTTTTTCGATACTCGAAAAAGCAGTAAGTACCAATATCATAGTTTCTATTTCGGGTGAAACAGGTACAGGGAAAGAACTAATAGCTAAGGCAATTCATTACAATTCGCTGCGTAAAGCGGAACCTTTTGTGCCTATAAATATAGCTGCTATCCCAAAGGAACTAATTGAAAGTGAATTGTTCGGGCATGAAAAAGGATCATTTACAGGCGCAGTTACACGACGTATTGGTAAATTTGAAGAAGCTCAAAAAGGCACCATTTTTCTCGACGAAATAGGCGAAATGGAATTAAGCCTTCAAGCAAAATTACTTAGGGTAATCCAGGAAAAAGAAGTGATCAGAATAGGAGGAAACTCAATAATAAAATTAGATGTGAGAATATTGGTGGCCACGCATCGCGACCTGCGAGAAGAAGTTAAAAATGGGAATTTCAGAGAAGATCTTTACTATAGAATATTGGGCCTACCTGTTTGGTTGCCTCCCCTGAGAGAAAGGGATAATGATGTAATCCTTATTGCCAATCATTTTCTGAATGAATTTTGTGAAGAAAACGGGATAAATGAATTAAAGTTTTCAAGAAGCGCCATAGATAAATTATTGCAATACTGGTATCCTGGCAACGTGAGGGAACTAAAATCAATTGTTGATTTAGCTGCTGTTTATGCTGATGGTAAAGAAATTGAAGCAGAAGATATCAGATACAATAGCATTACCAATGACGAAAAGGTTTATGTGAAGAACATGACTTTAAAAGAATATAATTTTAAAATCATTCGCCACATGATGGAAAAATATGATAGTAATATTATAAAAGTGGCTAAAAAACTTGATATTGGAAAATCAACCATCTACCGGCATCTTAAAGAAATGAAAGATTAAAAAGTCAATAAATATTAACTCATGTTGATTGAGCAAGAATCAAGCACTTTCAGAATATTAAATAACTTTTCCAGGCAATTATTTTTAATTAAAACGCCTTCAGATTTTAGCGCAATATTAATTTCTGCTTTTAAAAATGTTTTCCCGGAAATTGAACTTTTTGCTTTTATAAGATACAACTGGGAAGAAAATACCTTTTCGATTATTTCAAGCAATTATTTGAATGATTTCAGTGATTTAAAATTTGATAAAATCAAGTTCGAAGAATTGCTTAATGAATTTATAAAAAATAAAAAAAGCATATATAATAATAAAATATCT
>CAZDRA010000076.1:0-20748 GCA_964507705.1 uncultured Roseivirgaceae bacterium
AAATAGTATCTCTGATAATCTCTTCTCCTATTTGCTTAGTATTTCCATAAGGTGACTCCGCTGGCAGTATTGGTGACTTTTCGGTTACTGGTAATTTTTTTGGTTGACCATACACTGTACAAGAAGAAGAAAATACAATATTTGAAATATTATATTTTCCCATCAACTCAAGCATATTTGTAAGTGATTGCAAGTTGTTTCTATAGTAAAGCAATGGGTTGGTAACGGATTCACCTACAGCCTTTGATGCTGCAAAATGAATGATTGCCTTTGTATCCTGATGATTATGAAAAAATTTATCGAGTCTATTAAAATCACAAAGATCAAACTTTTCAAATTGAGGTTTGACTCCGGTAATTTTTTCAATGCCTTCCAGTACGTCTTCCCTGGAATTGGATAAGTTGTCAATTATCACGACTTCATATCCACTATTTATAAGTTCGACAGTTGTATGAGAACCAATATAACCCGTTCCGCCTGTCACTAATATTTTGTGTTTCATTGATCAGTTTTTAGGTTTTTACAAATTAAAAGCTCGTAGGCCATTAAAACCAATAATTGTGCTATTACCTCTTAAATATTTGAACCGACATCGCTATAAAATAATTTTTAAAATGACATAAAATACCAATATATGACAAGCTGTCAGCAAGAAGTAAAAGAAATATAGTAATAATCTATTGGAATGAAATTTGTCGATAGAGCGGCATTTGAAGTTTGAATATAAAAAATAAAATAATGCAAGAAAAAGGAACAATTTCGATCAACACCGAAAACATTTTTCCAATTATAAAAAAGTTTCTCTACTCAGATCACGAGATCTTTATCAGGGAACTTGTTTCTAATGCTGTTGATGCTTCGCAAAAATTACAACGATTGGCCTCAATCGGAGAATTTAAAGGAGAGCTTGGCGAACAAAAGGTTGAAATCAAAGTCAATAAAAAAGCCAAAACAATCACCATTAGTGACAACGGTATTGGCATGACTGCCGATGAGATCAAGAAATATATTAACCAGATTGCTTTCTCTGGAGCAACAGAATTTATCGAAAAATATAAAGACAAAGGAGATGAATCGCAGATCATAGGTATGTTTGGTCTTGGGTTTTACTCGGCATTTATGGTTTCTGAAAATGTAGAGATCATTACCAAATCGTATCAAGAAGGTGCTGAACCTACCCATTGGAAGTGCGATGGAAGCACAGAGTTTGAAATATCCGAGGGAAAGAGAAAAGAGGTCGGAACGGATGTCATTCTTCATATCGACAAAGATAACCTTGACTTTCTCGAAGATCATAAAATCAAAGAAGTGCTCACTAAGTACTGCAAGTTTTTACCTGTAGCAATAGTATTTGGAGAGAAAGAAGAGACGTTAAAAGATGAAAAAGGCGAAGTAATAAAGGATAAAAAAGACAAGCCTAAAACCAAAAAAGTACCCGACGTAATCAATAACCCTTCACCAATATGGACTAAGTCGCCAAGTGATTTGAAGGACGAAGATTATTTGTCTTTTTACAAAGAGCTTTATCCATTTTCGGAAGATCCACTTTTCTGGATTCATCTCAATGTTGATTACCCATTTAACCTGACGGGAATTTTGTATTTCCCGAAAATCAAAAATGATTTTGAAATCAGTAAAAACAAAATTCAATTGTACTCAAAGCAAGTGTTTATTACTGATGAGGTAAAAGACATTGTACCGGAATTTTTAATGATGCTGCATGGCGTAATTGACTCACCAGATATTCCATTGAACGTTTCGAGAAGTTACTTACAAGCCGATGGAAATGTAAAAAAAATTAATGGGCATATCACTAAAAAAGTTGCTGATAAGCTTGGCGAGTTATTCAAAAAGGACAGACCTGCATTTGAAGCAAAGTGGGAGAGCCTTAATTTATTTGTAAAATATGGAATCATCGCAGATGAAAAATTCTTTGACAAAGCCAAGAATTTTACACTTTTAGAAAATGTGGATGGGAAGTTTTTCACATTGGAAGAGTATAAAAAATACGTTGAAGCCAATCAAAAAGATAAGGATGATAGTGTTGTTCATATTTATACCTCCGATCCAAATCAGCAGGATACATATATACAGTCTGCTAAAAACAAAGCTTATGATATTCTGAAATTAGATGGTCCTTTGGACAATCATTTCATCAATTCGATGGAACAGAAAATCGAGAAAACAAAATGGAAAAGAGTAGATGCGGATATCGTTGACAAATTGGTCGAAAAAGATGACAAGAGCGAAAGTGTGCTTTCTAAGGATGATGAAGAAAAAGTAAAAAAATTATTTGAAGAAGTCATTAACGACAAAAACTATACGGTTCAATTGGAATCTTTGGCGCCGGACGAACTACCTGTAACCTTAATTCTTCCTGAGTTTATGAGAAGAATGAAGGATATGCAAAAGATGGGTGGAGGCTCGCCATACATGATGATGGGTGATATGCCAGATCAATTCAATGCGGTAATCAATAGTAATCATGCTATGATTTCTAAAATTTTGAAAACTAAAGAAGAAGATAAACAAAAAGAGCTGGCGATGCAGACTTATGAGTTAGGGTTGCTATCTCAAAATCTTCTTTCAGGAAACAGATTGACAAGCTTTATAAAGAGAAGTGTTGATCTGCTTTAAAAAAATTTAGTAAATAAGTTAAATTTATTTGTCAGGATATAAATGGGTGTGGTGAAAATATAATCATCACACCATTTTTTAAATTTCAATTTTATTGATGCCGGATTAAAGCTTTATTTTTTTTGTCTTTATAATTGGTTCCTTTTTATTGGTTTCAATTCCGCAAGTTCCAAACCCTAATATTGCGTAAATCGGACAACACCTTCGCGACGAGGTTATAAATAGCACAAATGCACCAATTAAAAGGTAGTTGCTCCACGCTCCATCAGCAATTTCTATATAATATAGGCCCACAAAAATTAAGGCTGACGATAATCTAATAATTCGATCTATTTTTCCAACATTATGTATCATTTCTAATATTTTTTTATCGAAATCTGTTTAATATTCATGCTCAGTTTAGGTCAAAGTTAATAACCAATCACCGATTGTATTGGTGACAAACCTCACATCCTTAACAAATCACATTATGCTATCCTCAATATGTCTTGACTAAAACTCATCAAAGGCTATCATTTTTCCATCTACATTAAAATTTTTCAGCATAACTTGAGTAGCTGAAATCATTGCTGGTGGCCCGCACAAATAATACTCTATTTGATTCGGTGCAACATGAGTTTTGAGATAATTATTTTCTACTATTTGATGGATAAACCCGGTAAGTGCAGTCCAATTATCTTCCGGTTTTGGTTCTGAAAGCGCAGTGTGAAAAGTAAAATTATTATACTCCAAGGCCAATTTTTCAAAATAATCTACATAAAAAAGTTCCTGTCTTGAACGTCCGCCATACCAAAAACTCACTTTTCTTTTGGTTTTCAAAGTCTCAAACAAATATGAAATTTGCGATTTCAAAGGTGCCATTCCAGCTCCACCACCAATAAACAACATTTCATTTTCAGTATCCTTAACATGGAAATCTCCAAACGGACCTATCGCCGTTACGATGTCTCCTTTTTTCAATCCAAAAACATATGATGAACCAACTCCGGCGCTGCAATCCATTCCCAAAGGTGGTGTTGCCAATCGGACATTAAATCTAATATAATCTTCCCCTTGAGGATTATTGGCCATCGAATAATTTCTTCTGGTATTTGTGTCGTTGCTTACGTGCAAGCGAAAAATATTTTCATCCTTCCATACCTTATTATATGGCTCACTCACATCTATATATTCAAAGCTTGCATCAAATGCCGGTATATCAAGTTGTACATAATCACCGGGAGTAAATGAAAATTCCTCACTTTCTATTGGCTCCAGCACCAGCTCCTTTATAAATGTCGCAACATTATCATTGCTAATCACTTTGAAAGTCTTTGTTTTTTGTTCTTCTGATTGTCCATTTTTTGGCTTGATATTCAAATAGATTTTGTCATTCTCAATCTTTACTTCGTATGTTAATAGTGAAACACACACCGGAGGTTTTTGCACAGATCCATTTGTAATGTCAAATCGCCCATTGTGTTTGGGACATTCGATCTGATCGCCAATCACCAATCCTTCTGCCAGATGCGTGCTTCCGTGCGTGCATATCCCATCTGTTGCATAAAATTCTCCTTTTTCATTATGATAAACAGCAAAGGTCTTATGGTTAAAATCAAATCTCAATATTTCACTTTTTGGTAGTGCATTGACGGGGCAAACTTCAATAAATCCATCTGATTGTAAGTTTGCCTGCTCACCAACAAACGAAATCGTATGTTGAGTATCAGTAATTGTTGGCGCTGGTAGTTCCCTGTGCACAAAATAATCAGGCTCTTTGGCTTGGCGAATGAGGGCAGGTATTATTTCTTGGAATGCTGCAAAAATACTTGGGTATGGCTTTGGACAATCATCCTTTATCAATTCATGGAGTTTTGGAAGGTTATAATAAGGTACCAGCGGAAACATATGATGCTCCAAATGGTAATTCATATTCCAATACAAATATCTATTGACCACATTCATGTACACGGTTCGGCAATTTAGTCTGTGGTCCAGGACATTCTCTGCCAAGCCTGCATGTTGGGTTGTGCCATATATCAACATTAGCCAGGTGCCAACAAATGTTGGGATACCAATAAACATCAAAGGAAGAATCGTCCAATAGTATATCGAAAGTCCAATGGATGCGGCATAAATCAGAAGATATATTCTTGCTCTTAAAAATACCCTATGATATTCTGATTTGGGGAGATAAGTTGCAACTTCAGGATCAATATTACCAAGAGCGTGCCTCATCATTTTTTTAAATTCTACAGGTGCACTCTTCAAAGCAAATATCTGCAAAATCGAACCCATGATATCTGTAGGTCTTGGATATGCGATTTCGGGATCGCGTCCTCTTATAATGGTATCGCTATGATGACGAGTATGACTCCATTTCCATGGAATGGATTGTCTGAATACCATAAATGATGCTATTTCATAAAGTACATTATTCATCCAGTCGGACTTGAAAGCAGTGCCATGGCTGCTTTCGTGCCACCTTGAATCTGAGGTTGCAGCATATAAAGTCGCATACATAAAATAAGGTATAATTGCCCACCAACTACCCCACAAGATGAAAAATAAATACCCTGATCCAATGATCAGAAAAAACCACAATAAAGTATCTCTAATCGCAGGCCCATTTCTCCGAATTAGAAGCTCCATCATATCTTCTCTTGATACGGGAGAAATGTGCCAAGACGCTTCCGCCAATCCACTGGCAACAGAAGTGCTGCTTTCAGTGCCGATCAAACTATAATCCCTATTTGCTGCCATCAAATTAATTTTTAGTTTCTGAATTAAACACTGCCTTCAATTTTAATAAATATTTGTTCACCAATTACTTTGATCCCCAAATATTAAAATTATTACATTATAAATTATAATCTTTGAGTTTTAAAAGAACCTTAATTTAGAGTCTGATAACTTTGAACCAAGAAGTATTTTTACCACTTGCGTTGCAAAAAATAAATATGGATGAATTTGTCAATTCTCTCAATACAAAAATTTTTGAGAGCACCAATGCGCTATGGAATAATTTAATGCTCAATGACCCATGGAGCGTGGGCTATGTTACGACCCTGATAGAAATGGATACATTTAATTGTAAGGAGGATTGGGAGGCATTTTATTATAATTCTGGTGAGCAGCGAAATAAAAAAAATATTAGCCTCGCAACTGAACTTCAAAAAATATTGAACGACGATCAACTTGTACAAAATAACAAAGGCGAAATCTTTAAAATGAGTTGGGATTTAAAAAACTTGAATTACAATTATGGTAGAACTCAAAAGCAATTAGCCAAAAAAGGAGGAATACTTTTTCAACATGCCAGCACACGCGGCATAAAAATAACAGAGCAAGAATGCATTGAAGCAGTTCGTTTTAGAACCATATGCCAGACCTGGAATGGGATTAAGATTAGAGAAAAAAATACCATCAAAGTACTACAGCGTTATTTTCCTTACGTTGAATTTTTATCTACAACCGGAGACTTTGATTATTCTTTTGCAGTTGATTATGAATTAAAACTTGATAGCAAATTAATTTGCGGCATTCAGATAAAACCAAAATCTTATATGGGCAATGCACCATATCTGAGAAAAGCACAAAGTGCTAACGAGAGAAAGAACCTGAGTTACAAAAGTCAATTTGGCAAACCGGTACTTAATATTTTATCAAAATTGAACGGAGAAATAATTAATGGAGAGGTTTTAAAAATAATATCTAACTTGATAATAAAATAAAATTCAGATATTGAAATTTAATGGCCCTTTTTCTTTCTTCAATTTCAAGCTTCCAACTTCAAAGATTAAGACGGTGTCATTAGCTTTAGTAATAGATAATTAATCGGATAACATACAGTATCAAAAATCTATGAGAAATTCCTATATTTTTTATTTGTTGATACTTTTGATAGTGCTTTCTTGCCAAAATAATGATGAAATTTACAATCAATCAGTGGTAGGAATGTGGTTTCAGGATTCTGGAGAAATAGATGGTTCAGACATGTCTTACAGAAATGAAATTATATTTAAATTGGACGGAACATATGAACGTTCACTTCAGATTGTTGAAACTAATGATATTCAAAATATAATTGGATACCAGAGTCTGATCATTGGAGAATATCAGATAAATAATAATACACTAAAAAGACTTAATATTGAGCAGTATGGTCTTGATAATATGAATATTTATCTTGATCGTGCTGACTTGGTGTTTGAACACTCCAAGTATGTATTACCAGAAATCAGTTTGACATTGGCTAAACAAGGTGATATATTAATCTTGGGGTATACATGCCCCGATAATACTTCATGTATTTCGCATCAAACATTTTATAGAAGCAACTGACAAGAGCATTAAGTCATTGAAGAAATAAACTGAATATAACATCAGTTATAGGTAATTTTGCACAAAGACCAACGCGCAATCCAAAAATATATCAATAGATTGAATCAAATTTCCATACCTTTTATTATTTTCGAAAAACAGATTTAATAGACAATCATGCCAACTATATATCTTTTAAGCCTCCTTTATTTTACAATTATTTCTAATACAATGGATATTGACAAAAATGCTCAATCGGACAAATCACTTTCAGTAATTTATTGTGAAGATTTTGGACTAAATGGGAAAGGGGATCACCGACAATGGAATAAAACAGATTGGGTGCAAATGCCCAGTCGGGATGGCTTAAAAGACTATTATGAAACAAAGTTTAAAATGCTCTATTCAGAAAAAGGGATTTATTTGTTGGGATATTGCAAGGATAATTTAATATCAACTCAATATGATAAAGACCAGGAGGATATCTGGAATGCTGATGTATTTGAAGTGTTTTTTCATACTGACCCTACTGCACCGTTGTATTTTGAATATGAAATAAATCCATTAAATACAGAATTAGTATTATTGATCCCCAATAATAATGGAGAGTTTATGGGATGGGCGCCATGGCACTATGAAGGTGACAGAAAAGTGAAAAAGGCAGTGTATGTCCAAGGCGGGAAATCAGAATCCGGAGCTAAAATAAGTAGCTGGACAGCTGAAATGTTTTTCCCGTACGCTTTGTTAAAAGGATTTAAAAACGTGCCCCCAAAACCAGGAACAAAATGGAAAGGGAATTTCTACAGAATGGATTATGACACAGGAAAAAGACTTTCATGGAGCTGGGCACCTGTTGATAATAGTTTTCATGAATATGATAAATTCTGGCCTATTGTTTTTAAATAGAATTACTGCATAAAGAATTTATAGAAACCTGCCTTACATTATGTACATTCAACAAATTAGAAAAATTATAATTCCATTTTTTTTAATTCCCCTTTTCCTACTTACAAATTGTAGAGAAAAACATGCAGTAAAACCCAAGCCTAACATACTTTTCATTTTTGCCGACGATCAGAATTTCAACACCATCAACATTAATGGGAATAATGAAATAATAACTCCAGCACTTGACGATCTTACAAAGGAGGGTGTCACTTTTACTCATGCCTACAATATGGGTGCGTGGCAAGGAGCAGTTTGTGTTGCATCCAGAACAATGCTGAATACAGGTCGCTTCGTTTGGAGAGCTTTAAAGGAAGAAAAAAAGTTAAATGAACTAGCTAAGGAACGGAAATTCTGGAGTCAAATGATGGAGGATGCAGGGTATGAAACCTATTTTAGCGGTAAATGGCATGTGAAAATTTCTCCTGATAGCATCTTTAATCATGTAAAACATATCAGACCGGGAATGCCAAAAGGTACCAAAGAAGGTTATCACCGACCGATTGAAGGAGAAAAGGACATATGGTCTCCTTATGACACTGCCTTTGGTGGGTTTTGGAAAGGAGGGAAACATTGGAGTGAAGTGCTGGCAGATGATGCTGAAGAATTCCTTGGAGACGCCTCCAAAAGCGCAAAACCATTTTTCATGTACTTGGCCTTTAATGCACCTCATGACCCCCGTCAATCTCCTCAGGAATTTGTCGAAATGTATCCTCTGGAGAACATTGCTGTTCCGGAAAATTTTATACCAGAATATCCATATATGGGGAAAATAGGATATGACCAAAATTCGAGAGATGAGCGGCTTGCACCATATCCAAGAACAGAATTTGCCGTGAAGGTAAACCGTCAAGAGTATTATGCCATAATCACACATATGGATACACAAATCAAACGAATAATTACAGCATTGGAGAAAACCGGTAAAATGGACAATACATATATATTCTTTACGGCTGACCATGGATTGGCGTGTGGCAGTCATGGACTAATGGGAAAACAAAGTATGTATGATCATAGCATAAGGCCACCTATGATTGTAGTAGGCCCGGATATTCCTAAAAATCAGAAAAATGATACCGATGTGTACTTGCAAGACCTAATGGCTTCTGCACTTAATTTGGCAGAGATTAAAAAGCCCAACCACGTGGAATTTAATAGTTTGATAAATTTGGCAAAAGGAACATCAAACAGAGGAAATTATGATGCTATCTATGGGTGCTATAAAAATGCACAACGTATGATTAGAAAAGACAATTATAAATTAATTGTATATCCAAAGGCTGAAGTTACATTACTTTTTGATATGCAGAATGATCCACTAGAAATGAATGATTTGAGTAATGAAAAGCAATACATAGATTTGAAAAAGACATTGTTCAATGACCTGGTTGCTCTTCAAAAAACCATGGATGATACAACAGATATAAAATCAGTATTCCCAAATCTTTTACTTTAGGGAACCTCTATTAATTTGGAGGTATTTTCAATTTCTACATTTGTTCTGAAAACCCCATATCAAACATTTAGTTTGAGTTATTCATCCTAGTTTAAGTGAAATCTTGTCTCAATTTTTTATTAATCCTTAACCAGACTATCTTTGAAGATTAACTAATAATATCATGAAGCAATTATCTCTAAAATATCTGTCATTTCTTTTTGTTATCTATTCTTGTAGTACTAAAAACACAGAAAACGATAAAGATGAAAGTTTAATAGTAATACCTCCCGAAACTATTATTGAAAAAATGGATAAACAATTTCCTGAGGCTCATCAAATTTTTAAAACTAATTGTACCATCTGCCATGGCGAAAAAATGCAAGCGTTTGCTGATAGAAAATGGGAAAATGGGAAGTCAAAAGAATACATAATTAAGGCCATAAAAAAAGGAAACGAATCTGGCATGCCGGCTTTTGATACTGTGTTAACTGATAACCAATTTGATAAGCTAAGTGAATACATTCTCACTGGAATAGAAAATGTAAGTAAATATGATTTTGCTGATTCTGATATTTCATCTGATACATTTCAAACTGAAAAATTTTCATTCATACTGGAAAAGGTTATTGATGATTTAGAAATCCCATGGGGGATGGCTTTTTTACCTGACAACACCATGCTTATTACCGATCGTATTGGCAAACTTTATCTTCGTGCTGCCAATGGAGAATTGAAAACAGTTTCCGGCGTACCCGATGTTCTTGCTTTAAGACAAGGAGGCCTGCTTGATGTGGAACTGCATCCAAATTTTATCGACAATCGTTTAATTTATCTTTCCTATTCTGCATTTAAAGAAGAGGGAAAAGATACAGTTTCCACCACAGCAATAATGCGTGCACGTTTGGAAAATAACACTCTCCAAGACCAAGAAATAATCTTTGAGGCACTCCCCTATTCAAAAAAGAGACATCACTATGGTTCAAGATTTGAATTTGACAAGGATGGATATCTCTATTTTTCGGTAGGAGACCGGGGGTCACGAGATGAAAACCCTCAAAATCTTGACAACCACAATGGTAAAATTCATAGAATTAATGATGATGGCAGCATTCCAGAAGATAATCCATTTGTTGGTACTGAAAATGCAAAGCCAAGTATTTACTCTTATGGGCACAGAAATCCGCAAGGATTAGCCATACATCCCGTAACCGGAACAATATGGGAACATGAACATGGTCCCAGGGGGGGTGACGAGGTAAATATCATTGAGAAATCCATTAATTATGGCTGGCCGGTAATTTCTTATGGTATTAATTATGATGGCACCATATTCACTTCCATAGTTGAAAAAGATGGGATGAAACAGCCGGTGATCTACTGGGTTCCTTCAATAGCCCCAAGCGGCATGACTTTCATAAATAGTGATAAATATCCAGGTTGGGATGGAAATTTACTTGTAGGTTCTTTAAGATATAAATACCTCAACCTCTGTAAAGTTGTTGGTTCTCAGATAACAGATCAAACCATGATTGTAAAAGGTATAGGCAGGGTAAGAAACGTTGAAATGGGAACAGATGGCTTTATCTATTTTTCCGTAGATAACCCAGGCATTATATACAAAATTGTGCCTCTTTCAAAAAATAAATCCCAGTTAGCCAGCAATTGAAGCACTGATTAGCCTGATAACTTCAGAAGTTAATTAATATTGATACTTTTAAGAGCCTGCCTGCAGCAAGTTAAAAGTCACACCTGTCTGCCAGGGCATGGCATTGACATTGTATTCTAAAATCACCTTTGAAAATTTAATTATTCTGGCCAACGCTGACTGTCAATACCTTATCCCTTAATCAAAAAATATTCATAAATAATTGAGGCTAGTTGTTGTCCTCCATATTTAATGTTAATAATCAATGCTAAAACATTAATAAAAATCAATTATTTTGCTTTAAGTATTTCTTTTCAAAACAAAATTGTCACTGTATTTTAAATTATGCAAACGGCAATAATAATGTTTTGGTATTAAGTATTAGCAGAATTAAATAGTTGTAATTATTCAACAATCACTTAAACGACCAAAAGCAAAATACTTGATTATAAAGTATATATATAAATGGTATAATATAATTAAATGCAATAACATCAATCTGCTAAGTAAGTATAGGTTTGAAATTATTCATGTCACAAATGTTTTTTAACATACTTATTATAAGCTTTTTAAGTAAGCGTTTTATTTTTTATCAGTGTATTAAGAACTACTCAATAAAAAAAATTAGTTGAAAAAGTCTTGCAAGTTGACCAAAACCAATTTATATAAATCAAAATTATAGATAAGTTCATTTTTTTGGACTTTTCAAATAATAAATAGGATACTTATTGATAAAATGAAGTATTATAAGTTTCCGCTATATTTTTTTTAATAATATTTGCGATCATTTATTTATTTGCTCTATTTTTGTAGTAGTTATCAGGTGCTATAACATTATATTGATGTTATATTACAGTGTATATGTAATCTTTATTTTAACCACTATCTACAATGAAATCCCTTAAATCAGTCCTTTTTACATTACCTCTAATAATATTGTTTTTTCTTTCATCGGTTCGCCTTTATGCTCAAGAATTTGTGGTGTATGATGCAACAAGAGATTTTACGGAAAGTGATAAAGGCTTTCTGAATTTTCAATTTAAATCCAGCTCCCCTCCCAATTGGCTTTCTCCAAAAAATTATTTTGATGGAGAGTGGTATTTTAGATATGAGGTAATTGGTATACCCACAAGTACTACTTACAAGCTATCTACTTGTATTTGGTCAGATTGGAATTGGCCTACTTCATGGAATGAAACATGCCATGATGCTACTCCTGCACTTAACGGCAAGGGAGTTTATTTCCACACATCATCTCCATCAGACTGGTGGAAGAAAGACGGTGTCGGGGTTAATTTTGCAAAACCATATAATATAAAAGAACTCGGCATTGTACTATGGGGAGTTAACGGAGGTGGAAACTGCAACGTGACTCCATATATCGTTGCCAATGGATGCAACTATTTAGCTCCGAAATTAACACCCATGAAAATTAGAGTAACAATTGTTGCAGTAGCTGCCGGCCAAACATTTTCCGGCTGGAGCAATTATGGCTTAAGTGGAGGAACGCCGTCACCGCCACCTTCCGGAACAGCTCCGTCCATAACAAAACATCCTTCAAGTGTTACTGTTAATGAAGGTCAGAAGGCATCGTTTTCAGTATCTGCATCTGGAACATCTCCATTATCATATCAGTGGAGACGCAATGGCTCAAATATTTCAGGCGCCAACAGTTCGTTATACACCACCCCCAATCTTTCACTGGGCAACAATGGTGATTCATATACCTGTAGAATATCTAACAGTAAAGGTGCCGTGACCAGTAATCAGGCACGGGTGACTGTGAATTCAAACGCTTCACCTGCTCCTCCGCCATCTTCAGGAGGAGGCAGTACAATAAGAATTGAAATTGAGAACGGATACTCGAAGGTCACAGACGTAGGATCAAATGGCAATATTGGGGTGCAAAGCTCTACTATCAATAGCAATGGAAAAGCAGTGTCCATTCCTGATAAAGGAGATAAGATTTCAGTCCCATTTAGTATAAGTAAAACCGGAACGTATAAAATTCGGGTGTGGTTAAGAAGTGGAAATGCAACTAACAGAACCAGTTATTTCAATTCTGGCTATTCATATAAATTTAGTATTTCAGGAATTGGCAATGTAAATTTTGTCGGAAATGCTGGAAGTGTAAAAGGCCCATATAGTGCATTTGGTGGATCGCACTGGGGTTTTATGGAAACTACAGTAAATATCACTTCAACAGGCACCAAGTCTTTAGTAATAACGGCTGACTACGTTTGGCAGGCCGTTGACTATGTTGAAATCATTGGAGACGGTGCTTCTTCAGGAGGCTCAACTCCTGCTCCTCCGCCATCTTCAGGAGGAGGCAGTACAACAAGAATTGAAATTGAGAACGGATACTCGAAGGTCACAGACGTAGGATCAAATGGCAATATTGGGGTGCAAAGCTCTACTATCAATAGCAATGGAAAAGCAGTGTCCATTCCTGATAAAGGAGATAAGATTTCAGTCCCATTTAGTATAAGTAAAACCGGAACGTATAAAATTCGGGTGTGGTTAAGAAGTGGAAATGCAACTAACAGAACCAGTTATTTCAATTCTGGCTATTCATATAAATTTAGTATTTCAGGAATTGGCAATGTAAATTTTGTCGGAAATGCTGGAAGTGTAAAAGGCCCATATAGTGCATTTGGTGGATCGCACTGGGGTTTTATGGAAACTACAGTAAATATCACTTCAACAGGCACCAAGTCTTTAGTAATAACGGCTGACTACGTTTGGCAGGCCGTTGACTATGTTGAAATCATTGGAGACGGTGCTTCTTCAGGAGGCTCAACTCCTGCTCCTCCGCCATCTACCGGAGGAGGCAGTACAACAAGGATAGAAGCAGAAAACGCTTATTCCAAGGTCACAGATATAGGATCAAATGGAACCATTGGAGTTCGTAGCTTTTCTATCAATAGCAATGGAAAAGCTGTTTCTGTCCCAGATAAAGGAGATAAAATTAGAATAGCTTTTAAAATTAACCAAACCGGAACCTATAAAATACGTGTATGGTTAAGAAGTGGAAATGCCACTAGCAAAACCAGTTATTTCAATTCAGGCTTTTCATATAAATTTAGTGTTTCGGGAATTGGCAATGTGAATTTCGCTGGGAATGCAGCAAGCGTAAAAGGACCATATAGTGCATGGGGTGGATCGCACTGGGGTTTAATGGAAGCTACCGTTAATTTCACATCAACAGGCACTAAGTATTTGGAAATAGGAACTCAACATGTTTGGCAGGCTGTCGATTATATTGAAATTGAAGGTGAATCTTCTTCAGCCGCTCGTGTAGCTGATAATTCGGATATTGATAGCGAGGTACTTGAAGCAAACAGCATCAGGCAAAATATGATTGTGTACCCCAATCCTATTGGTCAAGATAAGATTGTTCAAATTTTATTAGCCGAAAGAAGTAGCGAACCTATTGAAACTAAACTTTATAGTTTGCATGGTGCATTATTAAAGCAAAAAGAAGTAATTCTTGGAGTGAATGAAAATAGTTTTGAATTGGATCTTTCAAACGTTATCAATAAAAATGGCTTTTACATTTTGCGAGTTTCACAGGGAAATAATGAAACCAAAACGATTAAGCTAGTTTACAGATAGTACCAGTTTAAATCTTTATAAAAAGCAATATAAGGCGTGGGAATTATCCCATGCCTTTTTTTATTAAGCCAGGACCATTCTTACAGATTACTAATTTTAATTTTAGGCTTAATGGACAAAATGTAGGCTAATATCTCCATAAGACGTTGATTATCTTCCTCTTATGTCAATATTTAGATTATGGGTAAAAAAAGTGTAAAAACTGTGGCAGAAAAATAACAAAAAAGAATGGATTTAAGCGTGGAAAACAACTCTACAAATGCCATATATGCAAGTGTCAATTTGTAGAAAGTAAAAAGGTTAATGTTGCAATTTTGTGGCAAGAATACCAAGAAGGTAAACAAACCTATTTGCAGCTTTCCAAGAAGTATAATTGCTCAAAAAGAACCATCCAACGAATCCTTGATTTACACTCGATAAAACGTCCTATTAAGGTAGCCAGAAAAGTAATAATTTTGATGGATACAACTTACTGGAGAAGAGGCTTTGGGGTGATGCTTTTTAAGGATGCAGTTACGAGAGAAAATCTACTAAAATATTATGTAAAGACAGAAACAAACTACCTCTATCAAAAAGGAATCGAAAAGCTCCAATCAGTTGGATTTACTGTTATAGCCATTGTATGTGATGGGCGAAAAGGATTGCTACAATCATTCTCAAATATATCAGTCCAAATGTGTCAGTTCCACCAAGTAGCAATTATTAGAAGATATATTACCAAGAACCCTAAGTTGCAGGCTTCTAAAGATTTAAAGGCTGTTGTTGATATGTTAAAACAGACAGATCAAGAATCTTTTCAAGGTGCTTTAACAATATGGTATTCTACTTGGGAGTCATTTTTAAATGAGAGAACGCTCAACATAGAAACAGGTAAAAGTCATTTTACACATAAGCGATTACGGAGTGCTTATAGAAGCTTAAGAAGCAACTTGCTCTGGCTTTTTACATGGTATGAGCATATCGACTTAAACATACCAAATACGACTAATGCTATTGATGGTCACTTTGCTGATTTGAAGAATAAACTCCGAAATCATAATGGCTTATCTATAGAAAGAAAGATGAAATTTATTGATGGGTTTTTAAAGGCATAAATACCTCTAAAAAAAATAAAAAAGGAGCTAAATATAAACTCCTTTTTTATTGACTTTTTTGTCGGTAATCAAGCTATCCCTAACAAGTTGTTCCCCAGCAGAGCTTGCTTCTGTTTGACTTGATATCACTAAGATATTCACTGAATTTTAAGAAGCAAAATCTAATGAAAAAAACAGCCTACCTTTTGTCCATTACTCCGCTGAGTACAATTATTAGCTGTAATTTTAGGCATGGTTTTGTTGTTTTGTTAGAGATTACAACATTAACCAAAGGGCGGGATTTTTCTAAATCCCGCCCTAAATTGTACTATTCTAAGAGGAGATAATTTGATTAGCTATTTTAACCGGACACCAGTAGTATTAATCCTTCTATACTTTTTGCCAAATCCAGAATTGAATGGATCGTAAGTTGAAACGAATTCTACCTTTGCACCATCTTGAGGCACATCCATATTTAAGGCCCAGTACATGCTATTGATGGCCAGGCGACGCATATTTTCATTTTTCCAATCATAGGGATGCCCAAGTGTCGTAAAAAAAACTTTTGAAGCATGCCCGCTACTACCGGTATATGTCTTCGTCCATGCTACCGGGTTGGTCAAAGGAAATTTATCAAGATTCCCCTTCTTTTCGTGGTTAGATTTGAGTGCAAGGCCTTCTAACATTGGCCTGCTATCTCCATAAAGCTTCCAGGCTCCTCCATCAACATGATACAACCAAGAATATGCATCGAATGGTATAATACCGTTAAGGATTGAGTGATCCTGATTTTTGATGAGCGAGACGGCCGTTAGTGGCTTTTTCCCATCGTCAAAATGTCCATGATGGGTGATCCACTGCTGGCCAAAGACCTTTGTAGGCCATTCTTTGTTCATATACTGCTTCGACGAATCGTCTTTATACAAGAATGCATGGGTAGAAGTGCGAAATCCAATCATTGGCTTGCCGGATTCCGCATAGTCTGTGATATATTTTAGTTCATGATCGGGCAAGGCTCTAAACCTGGTGAACATCACCATCAAATCAGCTGTTTCCAGTGCTTCAAGTCCTTCAATATGATCACTTCTATTGGGATCTACAAAACCCAAAGAATCTACAGCATAACATATGGTGATTTTTGCACCAAGTTCCCTTGCGGCAATTTCAGATATCATTGGCATCGATTCTTCAGATCGGTATTCTTCATCACCAACAACAAAAACAATGTGTGGCGGAGCTGAATTCATAGATTCCTTCTTAGTCATTTGATTACAGCCCATAACAAATATTAATACGACAAGAATTTTCAAAGTATTTTGCATATAATTTACCGTCTTTATGAGTTATTCTTTTGATAATGATTTTTGAGTATAATGATCCTTCTTATCCTCAATCTCCTTTCTTATTCGTGAGATCGTCGAGGCGGAAACCGGTTTCGCCTTATTTCCAAATGAATTGCGCACATAGGTCAATACTGCTGCCATCTCATCATCTTTCAGCAGCTTTTCGAAACCCATCATCGGCACATTGCCAAGGTATCTTTTCCTATTTACTCTGATCTGCCCACTTAGCCCTTTCAACGTTACCTTTATCAGTCGTTCTTCGTCTTCCAACACCCAATCACTACCAGCCAATGGAGGAATGTTTGTTGCGACCAGACCTTTACCATCCTCCTGGTGGCAGGTCCAGCAATATCCATCCTGCATATAGATTGACTTTCCCAATTTGTATTGTTCAAGCACCTCCCCTTTCAGATGATTTGGGAATGATTCGTCAGTTTTTCCTGTCCTTTCAATCTCCCCTGTAAGACTAAATCGTGAATTTGAATAATAGTCAGCCATCCAATCTTCATTGGTGTTCTCGTTGGCGATATCCAAAATTGCTAAACCATCTCTTGTATCCAGCCAGGATGCCGTCACGATCGATTCTAAGCGAACTCTTGCATTTTCATCTGCAGCTGCCTTCTTTAGCAAATCGATTTGATTGGGAATTCGATGTCCATTGTATCTTAATGCTCTCACCGCTGCAGCCCGGGCGCGAAAATTCTTTGATTTCAGATTCAGTATTACCAGTTGCTGACTTGTTTTATTCATACCCCATGATACCCATAGGGCCTCCAATACGTCATGATCATAAGTTTTAGCATCAGGATCTAAACCTGCTACCCATTTGTTTAGTTCTGATTGCACAATATCCGGATCTTTACCGCGCAAGGCCCTTCTTGCACGATACCTGGTCCTGTATTCAGGAAGTTTCAGTAATTCCAGCAAATCCGGCACACTTGCTCCATCTATTTTGGCGGGCGTCACCAGCGGCCTACCCGGATAGGTAATGCGATAAATCCTTCCATGCACATGATCTCGAAATGGGTCACGCGCATTATGTTGCATATGTCCAACCAGCACATTGTGCCAATCTACCAAATACAAAGAACCGTCAGGCGCAAACTCCAAATCTACAGGCCGAAAGTTTTTATCATCACTCCATAGGAAATCCTGATTGAACTTCGAGGAAAAATCGCCTTCTTCATCAATAATGGTATGTTGTTTGATACCCAAAAAACCTATCGTATTACATAGCACGATATCCCCCTGTACATCATCTGGGAAATGTCGGCTTGAAACAAATTCCAATCCGGAAGTTGGTCGAACTCTTTGAGCTCGTGGTGCCAGATCTGGTGCTTTAGGAGCATTAGTGGCGTATTTGGTTTTTATGGTGCTCGGCATCATCCAACGAAGGCCAGGACCAGAGGTTTCGAGATAAAAATTTTGCCCCCATTCATCAAAGGCAATTCCCCAGGGATTAGGTATCCTTATTTGCGCTGTTCTCTCCAAATGCTGTCTTTTGGGATTGTACCTATAAAATCCTCCATTAGTTGCCCTCACTGTGCCATAGGGTGTTTCCACATTGCTATGCAAAAAGACCCCTTCTCCCATATAAATTGCCCCTGATGGATCAGAACAAAATGCACTAATTTCATGGTGCGTATCATGATCGTCAAATCCACTTAACAAAATCTTCTCCGTATCTGCCTTGTCATCTCCATCTGTGTCGGTAAGGAGTTTTAAATTCGTGCCCTGAGAAATATACACCCCTTCGGATGCCAACTCAAAACCTACAGGAAGATGCAAGCCATCGGCCCAGACAATTTGCTTATCTGCCATGCCATCATTATCTGTATCCTCGAGTATGATCAGTTTGTCATTTGGATAGCGATCCCCTGGTTTGTAGTGAGGATAGGTAGGCATCACTGCCACCCATAAGCGTCCTTTATCGTCAAAAGACATCTGGCAGGGATTGGCCAAATCCGGAAATTCTGTTTCAGAGGCAAACAAGTCAATTTTATAACCCGGTGCAACAGAAATATGATCAAGCGCTTCTTTTCCATAGAGGTATTTCCCACCATGTTTTTCGTTTTCTTCATTGTAATTGGTTTGCACAGCCGGTAATTTAGAGGTCTTTCCATCGGCAAGATCGAGGTCAAATGCAATTCCTTTTGATGCCATCCATACAGCTGTATCTCTGATGGCGGTCATTTCGCGAATCTTCCGCAACTCAAATGGATAGTTGTCCGGGCCATATGGTTCATATCTTCTGCCATGGACATGTACACCATTAGGAATCTTAAAATCTTTTAGCCAATACCAGTTCTTTTCATTCACTGCCTTGTGTAGCAATTCCTGATGTGTGCGATCAACTTTTTGTATGCCAAATAATTCATCTGATAAAAAAGCTGCCAGCTTCTTATAGCCCAGTTCATTTAGCTGCAAGCCATCAATGGTATGCTGATCTTTCGTGCGATACCATGCTATGGATTCTTTAAACAGGTTAGCAAAGGGTATTTCGTTCCGCCGGGCCACTGCTGCCATGGTATCGGTATAAAGGTGTAATTTCCTGTTTTCCGCCCTACCAAACGGTACATCCATCTTGGAAGAAAGATCTTCATATGCTGTTGGAGAAACCAAAATCAATTTGGGGGCAGAGATACCATTATATTTTTGACTCAACGAATGATCAATAAATGCCTGTAGCTCATTAGTGTAATTCACTATGCCGTCTACTCCAGAAAAGGATTCACTGAAACCAAAAAAACAAAGTATAATATCAGCATGATATTTTGTTAACCATTGGTCAGGATATTCAAAATGACCTGTGCTGCCCGATGGTTGCGCCAACTCAGATTGAAATTTTTCGGCACCGGGAAATGCCCAGGGAGTTTTCCTGCCTGCATGGGGACGAAAACCTGGTGTATTGCCACCATCTCCCATATTTCGTATGATGAGATCATTATCCGGGAATCGTAGATAAATTTCGGTTTCAAAATATCCATAATTGACCATTCTGGAAGGAAGATTGTTGCCAATTAAAATGATGCTATTGTTCTTACTTACATTTAGTAACGGCGTAGATTTCTTGCACCCGGATAGGATTGCTGCAAAAAACATAATTGCAATAAGACATTTAAATTTGTTCATTAATCTGGTGCTTTGGCAATAGGCGTCACATTCCGTTTAAATCTTCATTTGCAAGCAATTTCTTAGAATTAGTCTTAATTCATTCAGCTTATAAAATTATTTAACATAGCAATAAACATATTTTAGATCAGTTTTAATAAAAAAGTAGAAATTTTATATCAAATTGAATTCTGAACAATTATAGAAAATGTCTAAAACCGCATTAACAAAAATCGAAGAGAATAACAGATTATATTTTGTTTGTATTTGTAGCTGTGAGTCCACTCCGAAAACACCTAAAATCAAAAAAATTTCTTTTGATGATCTTTTCACCTTTTTCAATTTGTTGATACTCAAGCATCAACGAATTTCAAAAAATGAAAATCTCCTCCAAAATAACTCTTTTTTGAAAATTGTCTGTTTTCGGAGTGGACTCAACTGTGATTTTGTGGTGGTTTGGGGAACGGAGATTGGCAAAAACAATTAACAGAACAAATAATTTGAAAAAGCAATTCACTCATTAATTACTCACTAAAAATAAAAAGGCGTTTACAATTTTATATGTAAACGCCTGAAAATAAAGTGATTCCAGAAGGATTCGAACCTTCGACCTACTGCTTAGAAGGCAGTTGCTCT
>CAZDRA010000077.1:0-20660 GCA_964507705.1 uncultured Roseivirgaceae bacterium
GTGTAAAGGCTAACCTTTAACTTTTGTAAAGAATGTATCTTAACGAACATTAAAACCAACCAATATGAAAAGAATATTTATAGTTTTCACAATAGTATTTATTACTTTCCAATCTTACGGACAAAAACCGAGAGCAAGAGATTTAGGAATTCCATTTGTCGGTACAGCGGGAGAATTCAATGCTATCACAGATGTTAAAGGAGTTGAAGTAGGTTATAGCACTTTAATATCTGGAGAAGGAGAAAATATTATAGGCAAAGGACCTGTTAGAACTGGAGTTACTGCAATATTTCCGAGAGGAAAAGCCAAAAAATTCAGCCCTGTTTATGCCAACTGGTACAGTCTAAATGGAAATGGAGAAATGACAGGTACAACTTGGGTAACTGAATCTGGATTTTTGGAAACACCCATTATGATTACAAACACCAACAGTGTTGGAGTTGTTCGAGATGCTGTTTTAAAATGGTACGTAGATACAGATTGGTATAGCGGAGAAGATTGGTGGTATACTTATCCTGTTGTAGCAGAAACTTATGATGGTTTTCTTAATGACATATATGGTTTTCACGTCAAAGAAGAAAATGTTTTAGAGGCTATAAAAAATTCATCGAGCGGAAAGATTGCAGAAGGGAATGTTGGTGGAGGAACTGGAATGATGTGTTTGGGATTTAAAGGAGGAACAGGGACTTCTTCAAGAGTTTTTAAAATCAAAGATTCTACTTATACTGTTGGAGCAATTGTTCAATCCAATTTTGGAGCAAAAAGAAACTTATCAATTGCTGGTGTTCCAGTTGGTATTGAATTAAAAGACACTTTAAATTATAAATTTAATGCACCACCAAAATCAAGGAGACAAGAAGGAGATGGTTCAATTATCGTAATTGTGGCAACAGACGTACCTCTTTTGCCACATCAATTAAAAAGAATCGCCCAAAGAATTCCTTTGGGAGTTGGCATTGTAGGTGGACGGGGAAGTAATGGCTCTGGAGATATTTTTTTAGCCTTCTCAACTGCGAATGAAAATGCATTTAATCGAGATGAAACTACAACCGTAAAATCAATGCCGAATGACCTACTAATGCCTGTTTTTGAAGCAACTGTACAGGCAGTTGAGGAAGCGATTATTAATGCAATGGTAGCCGCTGAAACTATGGAAGGAATTAACGGAAATAAGGCTTATGCTTTACCACACGATTTGCTGATTAAAACCTTGAAAAAATACAATCGATTGAAAAAATAACGTGGTACAACAATTAAGCTACAATGATGCGAGCATGGCTTCGGTTCATTGTAGCGTATGCCATTCCTACATTACATTCCGGCAGATAAATTGAACTCTTACCTCCGGTAGCGGAGTTTGCTATTTGCCGTTGTGTTGTAAGGCTACGTTGAAGCCTATGGGGATTGAATGATTTTTTGATGCCTCCAGTGAGTGATTTTCAATACCTGGAATTGAGTTTCATCAGGATTTTTCTTACCAAGTTTCCATTTTGGGAGCATAACAGGCAGCAAACCATATCGTTTTTCAGCTATAAGTAAGGTTTTGTCTTGATGATAGGGGAGTGTACAGGTAGCTGTTGATCACATCGGCCTCCAGGTCTAATGGCGACTTTTTGAAGTACAAGCTAATTTGGGCAATGGCTCTGGAATAACTAAAAACGGTGCTCTCAGAATAACTCTTAATTGTAATCTGATGCTCGAACTTCCTGATGTGCTCATCAAATTGAGGAACCTCTCTTTTGGCTCTCAATATTAACGTTTTTGCCGAATTGGGACGATCATTTAACCAACCGTAATTTTTTCTATCTTTACTCATAACATTATAATTTTAGTTATGAGCAATATACCTCCGGTTACGCTTTAGCTACCGGAGGTTGAGTTCAACAACACCTATACATAATACGGGTTTTGGTGCTAAATTCAAAGGCGTTTTTGAGACAAATTCCATGCCACTCCTCATGTATATATTTGCAAAACAAATAATGATTATTAAAAATAGTTATATGAAATCACAGCTTTTAATTCTAATTCTATTGGGGGCAATACAGGTTTGGGGTCAAACTCCTGAATTGATTTTTCATTCAGGTTTTGAACCGAACGTAATTGATACAACTAACGGAGTTGCATCTGACATATTAGGTATTGACAACTCGGTAAACCCTCCTAATGATTGGCTTAATGACCTTGAGAACCACCCAAATATTGGTACTTTTTCCATACAGTACGAGGGAGGGAACAGTACAATGCGTTTAGCTGAGATAGTTCCCGATCCGGTTGATCCATCAAATAATGTACTGAAATTTTGGATTAAACAGCCCAATGTAGGTGGATATAAAGGAAGGGTTCAAGCTAACCTTTATGGCAATAATAACATCTATAACCTTTTTTATTCAATCCGCATGTATTTGCCATCTGATTTTGATACCCTTAAATATATTCAGGGAGAAATTAAATGGTTGACTTTAATGGAATTCTGGAACAATGCATCCTGGGTTCAAGACTATGGATTTAGAGTAACTGTAAACCTTCAAAAAATTGGAGACTCTCCGGACTCTTTGAGGTTGGGGGTTCATGCGCAGACTAATATTGGTGATGTTTTTACAGATGTTTGGGATACCACAAATATGTCGTTTGTTGTGCCTATTGCTAAATGGATGACCATTAATATCAATTACATCGAAGGAGATAATTCAACAGGAAGGTTCTATCTATCTGTCACCCCTGAAGGGCAATCTGAAACAACTGTTTTTGATATTACCAATTATACCCACCATCCCGCAGACCCCTCACCTGACGGCTTAGGTGAGTTAAATCCTTTTAAGCTATATACCTCTGATGATGTAATTAATGGTATTACAAATACAGGGCGCTTACTCCATGTTTACTGGGACGACTTTGAGCTTTGGAAAAGTAAGCTAATAACATCGGTAGCCAATAAAAATGCTGTTGCTAGTAATTTCAGTATTTACCCTAACCCGACAAATAAACGAGCTGTTTTAGCATTTATTAACACTGCACAAAAAAAACATACATTAAAGCTACATAACATTTACGGGCAGCTTGTGAGGACAATAGCAAATATCACAACAGATCAGGTAATAATTGAAAAAGGTAATTTAACCAGTGGAATTTATTTCTATAAGCTCTATAATAATAAAAAAATTAGTGCTACCGGGCAGTTAGTGTTCTTATAAAACACCAGCTATAACACTGTAAAAATAATATCGATTTTAGTTATAAATTCAATGTATGTACATTTAACCAAATTTGTGGTTAACCGAAAGTTATGTGTTTCAAAACGCCCAATGCCTCATAGTGTGCCGAGAATCAACCACGGCAAAAAAATTTTGAATGCTGTAAATAAGATGATGGCAGGTCCATCAGAGTGGTTATGCCGATGATGAAATTATACACCGTAAAAGCAAAGTAAGCATAACACTTAATAAATATAAAATTATGGATTATTTAAAGGTTATAACTTTAACTCTGACTTTATGTATTTTTAGTTGTAATAAAAATGATGACACTGTTGATTCAACTCCGAAGGAGGACTACACAGGTTCGGTTATGGTAATAGTAATTGCTCACCCTGACGATGAAGTAACTGTGGGCTCATTGCTTTCTTACTATGCAAAAAATGGAGCTGAGGTGTATTTAGTGTGTGTTACTTCAGGCCAACAGGGAGGAGGGAATACTACTATTCCGGTAGGAGAACAACTCGGTGTTGCCAGAGAGGCTGAAATAACAGCAGCCTGTCAAGCATATGGAATAAACTCACCCTATTTACTTCAACTGGAGGATGCTGAATTATCAGGTTTGACCAATACTGAAATTGCTGACCTAAAAGATAGCCTTCGAAACATTTTTGAGATAGTTGGTGCCCAAGTAGTTGTCACATTTGGACCAGAAGGATACACAGGACATCCAGACCACATTGCAGTTGGAGAAATAACAACAGAACTTATTGATGAATGGTACGGAGAGACTAATACATCTGATGCACCTGATAAACTTTATCACACAATGTTTCCGGAAAGTTTTGAAAGTCAATTACCCGCAGGATTTAATTTCGTAGGAACGCCTGATTCTGAAGCTACAACTATTGTTGACTGTGCTGATGGAGTATCAGAGGCACAGGCTGCTATACTAGAATACGTAACCCAATGGACACCTGCAACGATGACTGAGATACAATCTCTAATAGGAGATAATATGATGCAAGGACAAATGTATTTACGTTTGGTCAGGGCAAAGGAAGGTTCAATAAACTCTGGAGAAACAGATGTTTTTTAAACTTTGATGTGTCCTATATGTGAAAGCCTCAAGTTTATTGTTGGCTAGAGAAAAAGAAGTCTGTTGACAACAACACGTAATATAGAAAATTGAGCGGAATATAGTAAACCTGACAAATGGTACGGTAAAGAGACATAGTTTATAAAGTTAAAGGGACATAATTTGCAATTTGAGCATCACATACCCAAAGAACCTTTAAGGTCATTTGTTAAATCCATATTCTATTATAGTGGATATTGTGGTAAGAGTAAGTATGAAATTATTCTGCCAGATGGAGAACCACAATTAGTAATTACATTGGACGATAACATTCGTAGAGTAAAAACCAATATTCACGACAATACAAGTTTCATTGAATTCAGAAAATCTTGGTTAAAAGGAATGTTTTCTAAGCCTGTAATGTTCGGAGCAGAACAAAATTCAACAGTGTTGTGCATTCAATTTGAGCCATTTGGTTTGAGTCGTTTGTTAGGTATTCCTGCTATTGAACATTTAGAATCATTTGTGACATCCGATTTAATTTTTGGAAGTTCTATTAATACATTAAGAGAACAATTGTTTGAAACCAACAGCTTTAATGAAAAGATTGTTTTGGTAGAAAATTATTTGAAAAATAAATTCAAACCAACCACTCTTAAAGAAACATTCGTAGAAACTATTATTAAAAATCAAAAGTTCACTAATATGTCTTTGTCTAACTTGAAAGAAAACACAGGATATTCCAAAAAACATATTATAAGTAAGTTTAAAGAAGAAATAGGATTGACCCCTAAAAGCTACCAAAGGCTTCTAACTATTAATGAAGCCATTTTATTGCTATCTAAATTCGAACATTTTAATTATACTCACGTAGCATACGATTGTGGATTTTATGACCAATCACATTTTATTAAAAATTTTAAACTCATAACCGGAATAACACCTAAAAACTATCTTTCTGCAAAACAAGTTTATCCTCACGTATTAAACGTAAATTAGGAAGGTAAATTTTTTCCTATCATATGTCTTTACAACTTTAGACCTTTGCCCAAGACATTAAAAAATCAATTATGGGAAAAATAGTGTATTACATAGCATCTTCTTTAGATGGTTACATAGCGGGACAAAACGGAGACGTTAGCTCATTTTTATATAAGGGGAAAGGAGTCGAGAAGTATCAATCTGATTTGCAAAACTTTAAAACCGTTATTATGGGTAGGAAAACCTATGAGTTTGGTTATTCTTTTGGCCTTGAACCGGGACAGCCTGCTTATGTTGGAATGGAGAACTTTATTTTCTCAGATAATTTAAAGTTCGATAAATCCTCGCAAGATGTTCATATCAAAAAAATAGAAAAACAAGAGGTCATAAAAATCAAGGAAGAATCGTCAACAGACATCTATCTTTGCGGAGGCGGAAAGTTCGCAGGATGGCTTTTAGAAAATCATTTAATTGACCAGTTAAAAATAAAGTTAAACCCGATAACTTTAGGCAATGGAACCCGATTATTTGACATAAACTCAGATAATTCAAAATGGAAATTAGTAGAACACGAAGTATTTGAAGAAGGTATGATTATTTTAACCTATGATTTAATTAGTTAGGTTAAAAATAACTACTGCCAATAATATGGAATCAAATTAGAGTGGTCCAGGGGATCCACTTAATTTTTCTCCCGAGCGCTTTCGGGATTGAACCCCGATCTGCATCGGGGCAAGCTAAACCTAAAGGGGGTTATTGGCAGGTGGCTGCCTGTATTATTTCAATCTTTCACCTTCCTGGATACGAGATTTCATTTGTTGGGGATTTCATGGGTTTTCGATGGTTTTTGACTGATCGGATCCATGGATATCCGGTGATAGGTTTTACCGTTGTACTTCGTTTTTAATATTTTCTTAGCTGACTTTATCAAAATGTTCTTATTTCCCATGGTTTGGACATAGCTGTCCTGTACGCCTATGCTGAAACTTCGATGTAGGCACAAGCTGTTTTTAGCCGTTCTGTAAATAAATATGGTTGCCGGAACTAACTGCATTTTCTGAAATTTTGCGATCCTCTGAGTCTGGGTAATTCCTGAATACAAACAATTACTCCCTCTTCACATTCCGGACAGGAAAGCTTCGTGCCTCGCAAATGCGTGTCGGCTTAACTAATTGACATTGCCAATACAGCAGGAAGGTGACGAAAAAGGTATTTTAAGCTTTTAAATAATTATCTCCAGAATAATTAGGGCTAATTAGAAATTTTTATTTTAGAATTCTTTAAATTGTATTACACTTTTGTTGACCTCAATAAAGAATATTAGTTATGTCAAAATTTGTATTCAATCTGATTATATTAACTTGTTTACTATCCACCATTGGCGTATGTCAACAATCTTTATCAAAGCTAAAAGTCACAGTCACTGATCAAAAAAATAAAAAACCTACTCCGGTGAGGGTTAAGATCACTGATTCGAAAGGACATGCCACGGCACTTCCAAATAATGCTATTTCGGTAATGTCTGGAAGAGATGATAGACCTGAAAGATATGGGAGTTCTATTCGAACGTACTGTACAATGGTGCATCTTTTCTGGCTTCTAAAAAAATCTATTTTATATAAAAGTTAGCTGTTGGTCCTTTTACCTCTGGGTGAGCAACAAAGAGTGAACCTCCTAATGGTTCCTCCTTTTTTTCAGCCGATGTAATATAAAGAACGTCCCTATTGGGGCCACCGAATGTGCATGAGGTCGGTCGTTGTACAGGCGTATCTATTCTTGCTATTTCTGTACCAGTATTGGGATCAAAGCAACAAACCTTTGAGCCATCATAAAAACAAATCCAGAGATTGCCATTTTCATCAATGGTCATTCCATCCGGAAATCCCATTGATTTTTCAAAAATTATTAAGTCCTTTTCATTAGATATATGGCTTGTTTTTAAGTCGAAATTAAAAACCTGTAGTTTGTGTTTCAAAGAATCGATATAGTACATTTTTGTTTGGTCTTTAGACCAGGCAATTCCATTTGATACGTAGATACCATCAAGCTTTTTAGAAATTTGCCCCTTTGCTAAACAGAATAAATTTCCAGAAGGTTATTTTGGTTCAATTTCCATTGTGCCTGCCCAGAATCTTCCCAATGCATCACATTTCCCATCATTAAACCGAAAATTGGACGAATCCAATTGAAGATCTCCGATAGGAACCAATTGTTGACTATCAGGATAGAACAAAAAGAATCCCCGATGTGCTGCTAAGACAAGCCCTTTATCCTTGCAAGGAATAGCAGCTCCAATATATTGACCGATTGAATAAGTCTTGGGTTTACCGTTTTCCTGGTTGAAAGAATGTAAGTGACCACCTAATATATCTACCCACCATAGCGTGTTGTCTCTGTGATCCCAAACTGGCCCTTCAGCCAGTTTTGATTTCGGTAGACCTATAAATATTTCAGCCTTCATTTTCTTCATCCATGTGAGTCTTTTAACATGTAATCGCATGACTTTCCTCGAAGAAAATCAAGATCCACTCCTAGATCAACTGGTTCCAAACGTTTAATGTATAGATCGTTACCAATAAATAGTACACCAAAAGTCTGGGTGTTCATATTTGATGACTTGAAGTCAAATTGCCTTTAAAGCCTCACGAGTGATTTCCAAGGTCTTATTAATATCTTCTTCAGTATGAGAATAGCTCACCGAACCATGCTTTTCGCATAGCTCTACAAGACCTTTTAGATAGCCTGGATTTGGAGGAACAATCCCTACATTTTGTAATACCGGCTCGGTCATTACACAAGCTACAGGATACTTTTTCATCACATATTCCACTGATTCAAGGTCATTGTAGTTTACAATATGAACCTTCTTTTTCGTGTCTTCTGGTATGCCAGCAGACATGGACAAATACTTGTATTCACCTGGAGAAATTCGAGGGCCTATCTCTTCAATAGTACTCATAACTTTTCTTGCCACTTCATTGTGCCATCCATTGTACCCGCCAAGGGTCAGGATAATATGGTCCCTGCCAGTGTACGCCCGACTGAGGCGAATGGCATGTGCTGTAGCTTCACTTCCTGTGTTTGTAATCTGGATAAACTCCAATGATGGTACAGATTCACAAAGCATTTGTGACAGAGTAGCTTCCCAATAATTGGTGCCCGAGCCCATAAGCGACCAACCATCAGTTAAAGATTTAACCGCAGCATCATTTACATATTTGAAATTATGCCCCAATAAATAGGGTCCAAAAGCAGCATGGTAATCAATATATTCCCTGCCATCAGTATCGTATAACTTACTGCCTTCTGCACGCTTGAAAACAATACCAGGTGAAACTTTTCTATTAAGGGAAACTACACCACCAGCAATATATTTAGATGATTTGTCAATAATGTCCTGACTGCTAATTGTTTTGATGGTTTCTGCGTGCATAATTATTTATTGAATTAATATGTTGACAAATATAGTTTATTTTTGTTATCAAAAATAATAATATTTTGTATACATTTGTCAAAAGGCACAAAATATTTATGAAAAGCGATTCTCAGTCAAACACCGCATATGTAGAATTAAGGCGTCAAATACTAATCATGCAACTTCAGCCAAATACACGCCTCAAAGAGGGTGAGTGGGCCGAAAAGTTGAAATTAGGACGTATGGCTATTCGCGAAGCATTACACAGACTACTGGGGGAGGGTCTTGTAACTAAAGGGGAAAGAGGAGGATACTTTGTTCCGGATATGTCTGGTGATGACATTCGTCAGATAAGGGAAGTTCGTGAAATACTGGAACTTGCATCGCTAAGGCTGGCTATTGAAAGGATAACAGAAGATCAATTAGATCAGCTGGCTAATATTTGTGATGATTTCTCATCAATGGCTGAGAAGGGCTATGTTTCTGGGGCTTGTGAAGCAGATATCAAATTTCATGAAAAACTTGTCGAATCATCTGGAAACACCCGATTATCAATAGCCTATCATTGTTCACACATTCCAATTTTTCATTTGAAATTAGGTAAAACAAAAAAATACATGGAAGACTATATGCAAACTGATACGGAACACCGCCAGCTAGTTGAGGCAATAAGAAACAAGAAATTAAAACGAGCTGAAGAGTTACTGAAGAGCCATTTTAAACGCGTAGCCGTATTGGATTTGGGGTAACCTCTTAAATTCATGAGAGTATTCTCGTCAGATGTCTTGTCTACAGTACGAAATTAAATATGAAACAAAATTAAATTAAAATGAAAAATGGTTAACCACTACGAATTTGAAACTATTTGGCAAGCTAAAAACCACGTTTTTGAATTTATTGAAGGGTGGTATAATAAGAAAAGAAAACATGGGTACCTAGGACATAAAACTCCAGAAGAATTTGGAAAAATTAATCTATTAAAATGTGCTTAACTATTTGTCCAGTTTTTTGTTGCAAGTCCAGAAAGGTTGATCTACTGACAAACTCGTCTATTAGAAACCCGTTTTTGCGCAAAAGCATTGATTCTACTAAAGTATTAATCTATGACGGATCAAGGGATTAATTATCTGATATTTAGCTCTTATAACTTCAAATAATTATCTCTCGCATTATTCAGGTTAATTTTCCCTCCTCAACCTCCAAGCGTATTTGGCAATTGTCGTAACAATCCAGGTTATCAAAAAGCCTGTTAATGCCATAGTTATGGATAGTAGCACGGCGCCATACAAGTATTGGATAAAATGAATGTATATGGAAGATTTATCTATGGTATCGATATCTCTGAGATAAACTGGGTTGGAAACGAACAGTCCACCGAACTTAAAACTTGCAAAAATTATCAATGGTACCATGGGCGGAATGCTGATATTTGAAATAATCAATACCAATACCCGATTGAGCTTAAAATAACTTGCTGTTGCAAAAGCTGCCATCATCTGAAACCCCCAGATGGGTAAAATACCATAAAACAATCCCGTACCAATAGCCAAAGATAATTTATAAGGATGTCTCAAATCCTTAATAAATTCTTGTTTTAGATGATGCCATTTTCTTTTTAATGAGAAATTTTGAATTAATAGTCGAGGTAAAAAAAACAGGAATGCAAGTATAACTAAAACTGTATTGAGCACACTTATTCTTGCAAAATCTGTAGTTGGTCTAAAATGGCTAACTCGATCTTCGGGGTATTCTACTTTGATAGGAACCTCTGCAAACTTCACATTTTCCCATGCCAACCTGACAATTACTTCAATCTCAAATTCAAATTTTTTTGTGAAAAATTGCATGCCCCTAATTGATTTGAGCGGGTAGGCACGAAACCCAGTTTGCGTATCAGAAAGCTTAATGCCTGTCTCTGTCCAAAACCAAAAATTAGAGAATTTGTTGCCAAAACTGCTTTTCCCGGGAATGTCTTTCTGATCCATATTTCTGCAACCCATTACAACATTTCCTGGGCTTTGATGAACCTTTGCCACCAACCTTGGAATATCATCAGGGTAATGCTGTCCATCGGAATCGATGGTTATTGCATAATCATATCCATCGGCAATTGCTTGTCGAAAGCCCAGCTTCAAGGCATGACCCTTGCCTTTATTGATGGGGTATTGGATAATATGAACATCAGTAAATGAAGATAGTATTTCGTGGGTATTATCGGTAGAGCCATCGTTGACGACAATCACATTGCGAGAGATTTGGAGTACATTATCCAATACCTCTTTCAGCGTTTTTTCATTATTGTAGGTAGGTAGAATAATGCAGTACTTCAAAGTGCTATTTTCTTTTGTAGAAGGCATCGGCTTTAAAACAGATTTCATCTTTATATTTTATTTGAGCCTTCACGCTCCAACCGTCATTTTTGGTAATTATTTTAAAGCTAATTGCAGCAACTTTAATAACATTTGGATCAATCATTTTTAAAAATTTAAAATTGCCTGCGGAATCCAATTTCAACTTTTTAGCAAGGGAGATCTCGACAGCTCTTTTTGTCAATTCAATCATCACGACACCCGGTAAAATTGGTTGATTGGGAAAGTGACCATCAAAAATTTTGCTATCGTTATTTATGGTAAAAGGTAAATTATACAATTCACCTTCCAACTTTTCTAAAACTTCAAATCGAATTAAACTATTAAATATCTGGTCATTCATAATCAATTGAATAAAGCATTGTCAGATGTCGTATTGAACTGCTGGTTGCTAAAAAATATAGCTGTTTCATCACCGTCTTTTTCTAAAATTACCAATTTCATCAGTATCATTTTGTCATACGCAAAGATGAGTTGAATTTTCTCGATTCGCTTTTTCAATGCTTTGTGCAGAGGAATTAAAATGATGGCAACTTCATTATCTTCTCTGGCAAATGAACTGGAAAATTGCTCACTTTTGAGCATAGACCCGTTAACAGTGCCCAAAATAAAATCCTTGAAATATGATACTTGAGGGCTCCCTGCAGAAATCACTTGTCGCTTTTTACCATCATATCGAATTACTTTGTCTCCATTCAAAATAAAATAATATGGCGAAGGTAACTGCTGATCCCATTTGATCAACCCGGGTTTTTTATAATAGAATTTGCCTGAAGACACCAAGGCCTCATCCATGATTGACAAGGTACGTTTTTGAACAAAATCACTTTGGATAGAAAAAATCTTTTCATTTGACGCGTGCATCCTTTGTAAAAATTCTTGCTTGAAATTTTGAGCCGATATAGATGATATCGTAAGCATAATTACAATAAAGGGTAGTAATCTTTTGTTTAACATCTTGTTACTTATGTTCACTCTTTTGAACTGATAATTGCCCAATAGTCAATCCTAAACTATGGATTTTTTCAATGATATGCGGCAGGGCTTCGCATGTTTGATCCAGCCTATCATGCAAAAGTACAATACTGCTTTTCCCAATTTTCTTTATTATCCTGTCAAGTATTTTATCCGAATTATCTGTTGTCGTATCAAACGACCTCACATTCCATCCGATTGTTGATAGTTTTTGTTTTTTCACCTCAGCGGCTATTAATGGATTGGTGACACCAAACGGAGGGCGGAATAAAATGGTGCTTAGACCTATGGTATTTTTAATAGTCTCCGCACATTGCTTGATTTCAATTCTTAGTTTCTTGCCGCTCGAAATCCCAAAGTTATAATTATGACTTTGTGAATGTATGCCAATTTGATGACCTCGATTGGCCACTTCTTTGGCTATCTTGGGATGTGCTTTTATATTTTTACCTATCATAAAAAAAACTGCCTTGACATTATAATTGTCTAAAATATCCAGTATGCGTAAAGTATGCTTTGGATGAGGGCCATCGTCAAATGTCAAAACTACCTTTTCGCTTTTGTTGCGATTAATGGCTTTGAGGTAGAAATTACTGTTTATTGACATTGACATCGCAAATAGAAATAGCAAATAACCTATCGTTAAAAATATTATACCATTTATCAGTAATGAGTTATCATTGGGGTATAAGTAAACTATTCCGGTTGCTACTACGGAAAGATAAATAACAATGCTTTTGTAAAATTTAGACACGCTCCAACAAGGTTAAGCCTACTTCATTTTTCGAGGCAATATTGATAACGATGGCATGATTTCCCACTCGTGCATATTCTTGCAAATATTGAGATGCGAGGTGCAATCCAAAAGCAGCACTCGAATAATGTCTGCCGCAAAAATCTGTATAACAAAGCGTATCGAAAGTTAATTTGTGATCGATTTCAGCATTAAGGTTATACCCAATAAATCCTTTACTTATATCGGTAAAACCCAATGCTTGTTCATGCAATAAAGATTGTATGCAATCAGATAAGTTATTGAAATTTCGAACAACAACAGACTTTACCTTTGCAATTGCTCGTGACTTGTCTGGGCCCAATAAGAAAAATCCCGCTCCTTCTGAAAGTTGATTTTTGATAAGATTCGGCAATTGAAAACGATTGGAAATTTCCTTTAGTAGTGGAGTGAATTCATCAACTGCCCCTGCCAAAACCTGCTGTTTGCCTTCAAAAATATTTAGCATAGCATCCAATAAAGCATGCTCAAAAGACAAACCCTGTTGTACATGGGTCATATTGTAGCCATCGTTTTTTAAGAGCAGGGCAATCTGTCCGGCAATGGAATTATGGCCGGATTGGATAAAAGAAGTTGGTGAGAGTATTTTTTTCTCTGTTGTTGTAGAAAAGGATAAGAATTTTTCGGTGTCGTTTAATGCCCCAAGGCCAGTGCCAATAATTATGGCATCCAGCTGGTCTTTGTTCATATTTTGCAGGCATCTGTATGCACAAGCTAAAGACATTTTTGTTGACTTGCTCATCCGTCTCATCATCATGGGGTTGATGAAATCTCGGTAGTTGGGTTCAACTAATACACGATTTTTTTCTATTGGAACGAGCTCTTCAATAAAATTGCTTTCACTCAATTTGTCTTGTGTGCTTATCGCACTCGATGCATAAATAAAAGCGCTGCTCACGGTTTAGAAAAAATTAAGGATGTGCTGTTGCCGCCAAAGCCAAATGAATTTGACATCACATTGTTTATTTCAATATCACCATTAAAATCCAAGACAGGCTCATTGGCTATTTCATCCATTTTTGTCTCCCAATTTATGTTGGGAAAAACACATTGATTGACCAGGCTCAGGATGGAATAAACTGCTTCGATTCCTCCGGAAGCTCCAAGCGTGTGCCCGGTAAAACCTTTCGTTGAGCTGAATTTTATGGGTGCATTTCCAAATATTCTTTTTATGGCATTGGCTTCAGATTGGTCGTTGTTTTGTGTCGCCGTGCCATGTGCATTGACATAATCAATGTCTTTTGAAGATAAGCCTGCTAACTCCAGCGCTCCTTTCATGGCCTTCATTGCGCCGTCACCTTCCGGAGAAGTTCCTGTCTGATGGTATGCGTCATTGGCATTGTTCCAACCAGCGATTTTCGCCAAAATATTATTTTTGGATGCTTTGATACTGGCAGTATTTTCCAAGAGTAGGTAGCCGGCACCTTCACCCAAATTAAGGCCTTTTCTGTTTTTGTCGAAAGGTTTACACAACTCCTGATCGTATATCATTAATGATCGAAACCCATTGACGGTAAACCGGGATAACGCATCATTTCCTCCAACCAGAACTCTATCGATCAATCCACTTTTTATCATCCTTGCACCAAGCATGATGCTATTGGCAGAGGAAGAGCAAGCAGTAGAAATGGTATTTACAAATGCTGGGTTTCCGTAATGGTTTGCTATAATATTGGTAACTGTGCCCAGGTCGTGGGTAGCCAAAACTTGAAAATTTTGATGGTTATCATCCAAAAAATATTCACGAAAATAATTTTCCGAAAGGTCCATTCCTCCAACAGTCGATCCGCTTATCAATCCACAACGCATGGAATGATCCAATGCCATATTTCCCAGTGCTTCGCGGGCAGCAATAATTCCTAAAAGTGCCGTTCGCGGAATTTTAATTTCAGCAGGGACATTTGCGATCTTCGCCAACTCACTATTTGACTTCTGAAGCTCGCCGACAAAGGTTTCATCAAAAAGTCCATCGATTAAGGTGTTTAATTTGATTCCGGTTTTATGTGCTTTCAACGATTCAAAATTGGCTTTTACACCAATTCCCAATGCCGAAACAACTCCTAAACCAGTAACAAATACTTCCATTAAGATTGGTATTTTTCAATAAACTCTGCCATGGTATTTACCGACTGGAATATCTCCTTTCCATCATCGGGGTTGTCAATTCTGATGCCATAATAGGTATCGAGCAACACAATTAATTCTAAAGCATCAATGGAATCCAGCCCCAGGCCATCAATAAATAGTGGCGCATCGTCGTCTATGTCTTCAACTTTTAGTTCTGCAAGATTGAGTTGTTCAATTAGCTGCGCTTTAAGATTTTCTTTTAAACTCATTTTATTATCCAATTATTCTTTTTCCTAAAGTTCGTTTTTTTTGTGATTATCAATAAAATACAAACGTAAATTATATTTATCCCCAAGCAAATTTATCCATCCGCCCAAGACTGCATCTGCCTTGCCAAGATTGTGTTGAACAGTCGCCAAACTCATCCAATTTTCCAAAGAAAATTTATCGGCTAAAGTAAATAGATTTTCTCCATAAAGCTTATTTCTTATGGCAATTTCGCCCATTACAATATTTGGGAGTGTATAGACAAATACTGCTGGACTGGGCATTTTACCATTGTCTATTGCACCTTGATGTTTTAGATCTGTATCAAGACTCGAAGAATTATTTTGAAATATTTGTGCTATGCGATCTGGACCAAATTTTTTCAGGTCAATTTTTTTCTTTAAAATCTCTACCCCTAAAAACCCCAGTTTAGAAAGATTATCCATTTTATGGAATTTAGGATATGAAACACCCAGTTGATTATAAATGGCATCGAAAGGCAATGTTCCCTTTTCAACATTTAGGTTTGAGAAGATGGGTTCATCATTTAAAATAAAATCCTGATTACTCAAATGAACAAATGCGCGCACTTTCATGAGGTGATTGTCTTAATGATTGCTGCGGCATTGCAACCGCCAAATCCGGAGGCTGTTTTAAGCACAGTATTAAGCCTTGTTTTTTTATTTTCGAGAAGCACATTAATCTGCTCGCTGGTCTGCGGAGATGTACAACCCATAGTTTTTAGCATCTGCCCGTTTCTCATGGATTGAATAGACATGGACAATTCCAAAGTACCTGCTGCACCCAGGGTATGCCCAAAATATCCTTTCATGCTGTTAATAGGAACTCTGCTTAATCCACACCTCGAAAATGCAATTGATTCCATGTCGTCATTAAACTTCGTGCCTGTGCCATGTGCAGAAATAAAATCGATCTCATCGCCATTAACCTTTGCAATATCCATGGCCAAATTAATTGCCCTAACCAATCCCTCTCCGGTCCTTGATGGTCCGGAGATATGATTTGCATCATTGGCAGATGCGCCGCCGGAAAATGTCATTGGACTTTGCTTAAATATTTCTTTTGATTTTGATAATACTAAAGATGAAGCCGCCTCTCCAAGGGAAAGTCCAGTCCGGTTTTTATCAAAAGGTGAAGAAGGATTTTCGCTTAATGCATAAAATGACTCAAATCCCATGGTGGTAAATTTCGATACTGCATCAACACCAATTACCAAGGCATGCTGATAATTATCGACGGTTATAAGATCATGTGCTGTAATTGCGGCCAGTAATCCTGAAATACAGGCATTAGAAATCACAATCATTTCGCCATTGATTGGAAGATTTTCAGCAATTCTTTCGCCTAAATAACTTGGTTTTGCCTTGTCAATATTTCCTTTTTCTAGTTGATCAATATCACCTTTGGTGGTACTTAATATAATTAGCCATCTATCAGAAAAAGTAGAGCTATTGATTCCTGATAAGCAATTCAATGCGGAAGATATGCACATTGATTCAACTTTGGAGTATCCTTCAATATTTTTGAAATCGACAAGAATACCCAGAGGTTTATTGGAAAAAGCTTGACTTTCTCTTGTTGTCTTGATCCCTGAATTACCGGCCAAGGCAGCATTAAAGTTGTCTTCAGCAGTTTTCCCCAAGGATGAAAGAATATGTTCTGCCCCAATATAAATCACTTGTTATTCCAGGAAAGTCCATTTAACCAATTCAAATAAAAAGAGGGGGTAAACAATTCTAATGTTCTGATGTCTTCACTAAGAAATACCTGTTCGGTGTGGCCTTCACAGCTTAATTTTCCGGAAGACAAATTCCAAACTTCATAATTGTGTATCACTTTGGCAGCTCGGGTGTATATCAATTTGGTTTTTATTTCCATCTCCTCTCCAAAATGGATTGGCGCTTTATAGCTGAGATTTATATTGACTATAGGAATGACATACCCATTTTGATACATATCTTGATACGTCATCTTAAATTTCTTACCCAAGGATTCTCTACCATCTTCAAAATATTTCAGGTAGTTTCCATGCCACACCACGCCCATGGCATCTGATTCTGAAAACCTAACCCTTATGCGTGTGCTATCTTCAATAAATTTCATGTACTACTCGTTTTATCCACCATGATTTTCATCTGGCAAGAAACAATAATTTCTCCATTTTGTTTCACTACGCCTTCTATTAAGGTAATATCAAAAATTTCCTGCAATATCTCAATGGAGGTTTCAATGGTAGAATCTGCAAGCGGCAAATTAAATATTTTCACCTTACTGATGGCGCCTATAAATCCCACAGGAACTGGCAATTTTTTTGTTATAAAGGCATACCCTACGTTGGCAGCGGCTGTTTGTGCAATATTCTCCAATAATCCAGAGACCGTAAACTTGCCTTCACTTACAAATATATTGTCATCTTTTATCTGAAAGTGCGACTTTGCGCTGCCCTCATTTCTGCTAACAAGATCTCCAACCATCACAAATGGTGATCGTTGAGGAATATAATCTATGATATTTTCTGACTTTACCAGCGGTGTCATGATTTGTCGTGAAAGTTATAATAGTTAAACCATTGTTCGGGATTCTTCCTGGCTTTTTGTTCCAACAAGATTACAAAATCGTGGGCAATTGCTGATGCTTTTCTCGGTTCAAAAACTGGTTTAGTAGCACTGAAAAAATATTGGTATTTACTTTCCTTTACAGCAAACACAAATGAGTAAGGGACTTTCATCTTTTCAATTAATTGGAATGGACCTATTGGGAATTTTGCAGGTTTGCCCAAGAAATTTATACGCTCCGTCTTGGCACCTTCTAAATACCTATCTGCATGCAGGCAAACCAAATCACCACGCTTAATGGCAGCATGGATTTTTATCAAATGCGACATATCATTGCCAATAGGTATGATATTGAATTCAGCTTGTTTCTTTTGTGAAGCCAATAATGCTTGAATTTTTTCATGCTCATTTTGATACATCACCACACTGACATTGGCCTTTATCCCCCTCAATAAATTTCCAGCGACATCCCAATTTCCGATATGACCCGAGATCAGAAAAGCACCTTTTTTGTCACTCACAAGCTGTTTTAAAAAAATTTCTCCGGATTCACGGTAAGTGATTTTAGAACTTCTATTAATAGAAAAAGCAATATTATCTACAACGCTTTGTCCAAGAAGAAAGAAGTTTTTTCTTATGGTGGAATGTGTTTTTGATTTTGGTAATCCAATAAAATTGGAATAGAAATCCGTTAATATTCGTCTTTTAAGGGTAAGAGAAAGATAGAAATAAAAGGATACAAATTTTAGAATAAAATAGGCTCCTGAGAGTCCAAAAAATTTTATTGTATATATAAAAATACGGTATCCAAGCAGGTTCCCTTCTGTTTTACCGCTCCATTTTGCATCAGTCACAGTTGGTTTTTTCACAGAGAAAGTCGTAAAAATCCTGAAGTGTGGCTATTGATTTAAAGTCTTCGCCTGTTACTTTAACGCCAAAGTTGCTTTCTATAACAACCACCAAATCTACATAATCTAAACTATCCAAATCTAAGGCTTCTTTCAGGTTTGATTCAGCAACAATATTTGCCGATTCAACTTCAAATTCTTCAATTAAAATCTCATTTACCTTTTCGATTAACTCACTCTTCTTCATGCCGTTTCAATATTAAAGTTGAATTTGTGCCGCCAAACCCAAAGGAGTTTGAAGCAATGCAATTCAAATTAGTATTTATTGTGTTTGCAATAATATTAAGATTTTGTGAATTTTCATCGGGATTTTTAAAGTTGATGTTGGGAGCAATGAATCCATTTCGCATCATCAACAAACTATATACAATTTCACTGGCTCCTGCCATCCAACATTCATGGCCCGTCATGGACTTTGTAGAGCTTACGGGCACTTTGCCACCAAATACATTAAAAATTGCCTTCGCCTCTTCCGAATCTCCACCTGGAGTGGACGTAGCATGGGCATTTATATAATCTATTTTCGGAGCACTAATTTCCGCCATTTTTAAAGCCATTTCCATAGCACGAATTTGACCCTCGGCATTGGCATTGGAGATATGATCTCCATTGGACGAAAATCCATACCCGATAATTTCAGCTAAAATATTGGCTCCTCTTCGCTGGGCAGATTCCAATGATTCGATAATTAGACTTGCTCCACCACCGCTGGTCACTAAGCCATCTCTATCTTTATCAAATGGTCTGGAGGCTTTGGTTGGCTCATTTTCATTTGCGGAAAAAACGCCCAACCCATCGAAACTCCCAAAGGCGTATTTGTTTACTTCCTGGGCTCCACCACAAATGATCATTTCTTCAAGCCCCGATTTTATCAAATGATACCCAATGCCAATCGCATGAGAACCCGAAGCACAAGCAGCACTAATGGTGAAATTGACCCCTTTCAGTTTGAATATTGTAGCCAGGTTCATGGTGACGGTACTATTCATCGATTGAAAGATCGAGCCAGACCCGACCAACATGGTATCTTTTTTATCTCTGATAATATCAGTTGCTTCAATTACTGCACGGGCTGATGAATCATTCCCAAATAGAATGCCTACAATGTTTTTATCAATATAATCTGTGTCAACACCAGCCATATCGAGTGCCTCTTTTGTGGCGACAAAAGCATATTTGGCCTCTTCAGACAGTCCTATTCTTTCTCTTCTGCTAAGTTGTTTTTTCAGATCAGGTTCCTCGACAATTCCTGTGATAGCAGAACGATAACCAAAGGCTTTGCGATCGGGATCAATACCTATTCCGCTTTTCCCTTCAAACAGCGAAGCTGCAACTTCCTCTACATTTGTGCCTAAACAAGAATAGATTCCTATTCCGGTAACTACCACTCTTTTCATAGCTTGTTATTTAACGTTCCTTGCAGATAATGTGCAATTCGTTTCTTTCCGGCATAAAAATAGCAATAATTGCGGAGGTTTAAGATTCGGGTTTCCTGTCCGACTAGCCCGTCGGTAAAACATTTTTATGATACTCACCAAATAAGTTTCACGATACTATAATCAATGGAATTCTTCTATTAAAGTATACTTCATAGAGGAATTTGATAAATTTAGCTCTATGCAGATCGATGGTTAAAATAGTGGCCTAACGCCAAGACGAATGCTTTGGGTTTGTCCAAAAATAAGTATGCCGCAGGTTTGAATTATTTTTTTATTCAAAACCGCAAAAATAGTGAGTGACATGGAGGCTTTTTTTACAAGGTATTTTGGCTATTCGGCTTAATTGTTGTGGTCAGTGCTTATTCTTTCTTTTCGTTTGTTTCAAGTAGCCAATTAAATACATTCATGTGTCTTATTCCGCTTCGGTTTTGTGTAAACGAATCTGTCGTAAGCAAATATTTTGGATAGTTGTCGTTGATTTTTTCTAATGCTCCAAACTCACGTTCAACGGTACTTTCATTTGTCATTTGCCATGCCACTTGATAATAATCAATTTCGCCTGATGGGTTTTTGCAAACAAAATCCACTTCAGTATTTC
>CAZDRA010000078.1:0-20494 GCA_964507705.1 uncultured Roseivirgaceae bacterium
ATTACGAGACATTATTATCCTTAACCTGACGGCTATGGCCTGTCCGGTAGGCAGGCAACCTTTTAGGGATATCCTGATACTGTGAGAATGAGCCCCATATCTTTGATTGGGGCTTTCTTTTTTAACACCCATTCTTTCAGTTTTATGCCTAAAAAAACTCATGTTGCGAAGCAACCCTTTCAGGCCGCAGGCCTATAAGGTGACAGGTATTAATCTTCCAATACCTTGGTGTGTCTTATGCTTGTTATAATGATCAAAGAACATTTTCAGCCCCCTATATAATTCAAGGCCATTTCCTATAGGTGAGAGGTAAATGTAATCTTGTTTTACAGTTCTCCAAAGCCGTTCAATGTAAATATTATCGATGGCCCTTCCCTTTCCATCCATACTGGTCTTTATCTCTTCATTAGCAAGGTGTTCTGTCCATAATGCAGATGTGAATTGGCTGCCCTGATCAGAGTTTACAATCTCTGGTTTTCCGTTTTCTGCTATGGCATTTATTAATATTTGCAAACAGTTATCTGCATCCAGGTTGTTGGAAATATTCCAACCAACAACAAATCGACTATAAACATCAATAATTGCAGTCAGATACATGAACCCTTTTGCCATCGGTATATAGGTGTCTATTTCCCAAACCTGATTTGGTCTGCTTATTTCCATGCCTCTCAGTAAATATGGATAAATATATTTGGCCTGTCCAAGCTTGCTTAAATTTCGCTGTGGATATATAGCCATCACCCCCATCAGTCTAAGTAACCGCCTGACTCTCTTGTGATTTACGCTATAACCTAAGTGAAAAGAAAATCCTGCATCTGCAGCACACCATAGGTTGGATGCTTCAGGTAATGCTCATCCATCAGCCGCATGACAGCAAGATTTTCATCTGACTCAAGGATAGCATTGTAATAAACATTACTGCGGTTAATTTCAAGTAATCCACATTGCCTACGAAGGCTTAGATGTGCATCGCATTTTATATAGGCCTCTAATTCTTTCATAGTCCGGCCTTCTTTAACCAGTCACGCTCTACTTCAAGTTTGCCGATCTTGGTATATAAATGCTCCATTTTCTCTTCATCCAGTTGGTCTGGGGGAGCGGTTTCAAAAATCTCACCTGAGCGTTCTAAAAACTCTTGCTTCCATTTTGAAATCATATTGGAATGGACCTCAAAACGTGCTGACAGCTCAGACAACGTCTCTTGCTCTTTTAAGTGCAGCTATGGCAACTTTTGCCTTAAACACACTACTGAATTTTCTTCTTTTTGCTTTCATTTGTGCCACTAAAATTAATAATTATTTCAACTTAAGTAGTGGCCTGAATTTTGGGGAGTATTATATAGAACTAAAAAAATTGAATGTGCTGAATATGAGTTTGGGTTTTGAAAGACTATTCAACAATGACTGATAGATTCTAAAATCCATCGTCATCATCCTCTTCTTCCTCTTCCTTCTGCTCTTCGTTTTTAGGTTTGGATGGGCTAATTAAATCTTGTTCGGACTGTGGTTCCTTTGGCTTTTCTTTAGACAGACTTTCTTCAGTATTATCTTCTACCTCCATAGGGAGTACACTTCCATCTTCAGAATTATCAACAGGAATTTCCAACACATCAAGATTTTCTGAAATTTCTTCAATCGGCATTCTGATTTCATAAGGCTCTTTTATTCCGAGATAATCCAACCTAAACCGATCGACAAATTTCAATACATCCGGAAGGTCAGCATCTACGAAAACGTACTCGCCAATACCAGCTTTGCTAATATTGCTTTTTGAAGCAATGATATCTACAAACTCATCATTTGAAGAATAAACCATCAACCTGTTCTCTCCGAATCCAAAATAATACCAACTATCTGAGGAAGCTTGTACGAAGATATTCATAATTGTACCAAGTTCGGTAGATCTCTTTATTTCAATAAATCCATCAATCAAGGCATTAATATCAAACTTAAGAATGTTGGATAATCCTACTTTATCGGTGCTATACCATGCTTTGTGGTCAGTTGACCATTTCATATTTACTTTTGAAAATACCATACTACCCGCCATCTTTGGGGTAAAAGATGCAATTGGCAAATAGTCATCCTGATTTCTCTTATCATATTCAATAGTAGCTCTTTCTCCAATTATCTCCGAAATTTTATACAAAAATGCATCAGGGTCATTTTCTGCTTCAGGAGCACCAAAATTTTCTATAACTTCAAATAAATCTGCAGCCATCAAAGTCAGGGCTTGATCTGGAATTTCAAAATCAAACTTAAGCAATGAGTTGATTTGAAAAGAACCATCATTGACATTACCACTGCCAAATCCCGAAGCGGTCAATGTTGCATTTTCATTATGTTCAATAAAATTTACAGGCCCCTCAAATTCAATTGCACCTGTCAAATCATTGTAGCCAAAAACTTTTCCACTGTATTTATTTCCACTGGTTTTGGTAGTGTCTTCGATCATAAACATGCCTTTCTCAGAATTGAAATGCATGATGCCATCAGGTTTAAAAAAATCATAGTCCGCATCAATTTTTTTCTCTTCGGCAAATGTTGCGTACAATTCATCATTTAGCATTCCGAAATGTATTCCTGCGTTGATCAATTCACCATTATCAGTAACAGCTTCATTAAAATTGAACATCACATCCTGGGTTCCTTCATCAATACTTGAGTACTTAACCCAGGAGCCATAATTTTGCCTATTTTTGAAATCAAACTGAACATAACCATCCAATTCCAAGGCTCTGTTTCTTGCATACATGGTCACATCACCTTTATAAAACATACCATCAGAAATTTTAAATTTACTTTCTTCCCCAATGATTCCATTAGATACAGTTTGTAGTTGGGCGTCTTTTGTATTTGGATCTTTCCATAATTCAAATTTTCCAAATTTTATGTTAAAAGTATCTTTAAGGGTGTTCACAAATTCATAGGTCGCATTACCGGAAAAATTACTCCTCGAATGAATATTGATGGTACCATCGATTAATCTGTGAAATTCATTGAGTGTGTCAATAACAATTGTGGTATTGTACAACTCGCCGATTTGAGCGTTTTCCAATATAAGGACTTCATTATTTTCGGGAGTGATCATCGCATCGGCAACAATGATGTATGGGATTCCAGATACTTTTAATTCATTCGATACAATATCATATTCCGCAGCTTCGGCATTAAATGCCAAAGAATCCAACTCCTCTCTGGTAGAATAGAAATATGAATGCTCAATATCAACATCTGAGGGTTTGGTCATATAAACCTTTTGTTCTTGGAGGTTCCATTGAGCATTAGAGATGGAGGTTTTAAACTGCGCATATGGAAAATCTATCGCTGCCATCCCCTCAATTTCCGGACTGATATCTGCAACATCACGATTGAAATCAAATTCTAATCTAATATCATCACCTGTAATCAATGGTTTTTCAGCATTGTCAGACACCAGTTTAAAAATTGAATGCTTGGCCATAAGCTTAGATTCGGTAAAAGTAAACTCATCGGATTTACTCTCAAACCCCCTGGTGGTCATGGTCCCTCCACCATGGACACCATTAGATTTTAAATCAATAAAACCACTTAATGTTGCAGAATTATCATACAATTGAAAGCTATCCAATTTATTTCTAATGATCATGTGATCCTCATGAGGCATCCATTTCATTTCAAAATTATCGGCATATATTTTTGGGAAAGAGACACCGTTGATTTCCCCTTCTTCTATTTTGAAATTAGTGCCTTCCGTCACCATAGAATCGAGGTAAAAAACATAATTTTCTGAGTACGATGTACTTGTCAGATAATCTATTTTCCCGCTCCCGGAAAGTCCATTTTTATCCAGTTGTACTTTATTGTAAATTTTACCAGTGCCGCCATACAACTCAAACCCATCTTGTGGAATAATATGTTCAAATCCCAAAGAATTGTCAGGCATAATTTTTAATTTTTCCTTGAATTCAGGAAGAATGCCTCCTGTTACAAATGTTCCATTAAAGCCGATCGTAGAAGGGTCACTACTGCTAAGGCTATCAATACCAAATGGTGGGACAATAAAATACACTGATTTATCATATGCACCGCCCAGTGTTTCATCAGTATCAAAATACACAATGGCACCACGCTCGGCATCAAACTTTGGGTATTGCGGAAATATCTTTCTGCCAGATTTGTTTTTTGGCATATTTATATAAAGTGTACCGCTTGTGCTATTGTCAGCGGCAAGATCTTTCATGTCGTCTTCATGAAGCTCAAGGGAAACCAGCTTATTATCAACCTGCTTTTTTTCATATTGACCTTCACCATCTATATAGAACTTTACCGAATCGATATTTAACAAATCAACCATAAAACTGTCGTACCGGAACGTAAAGTTTCTACCTACAAATTCGAAATTGCCGGCAAATATCTGACCATCAAATTTAAAGTCTCTATTTTTTAATAGCTTAATCTCATTGTCCTTGGGGAAAATATACACATCTAGAATTTCACTAATAAAAAATTTATTGATACCCCTCACCGTCAATTCTTCCGATTTGAGATGTAAAGTAGCATTTGGTTTGTTGGTCGATAATGATGGTATCATCAAATCATCATAGTCCTTCTTGTTGTTTTTGGAACGAACAAAATGAATTGCCTTGTCCTTAATATATATTCTACCTCCAACTTCATCGTATTCAATAAAATCGAGATACATTAAATGGAGCATTGCTCCTCTTATTGCTTTCTCATTGATTTTTAGATCATCTATTAGGTCGGTCACATAAAACTCGCGTGTTTTTCGTTTTGAACCATAGCTATAAACCACCAATAATGGATTGAAATTATATACTCCTGTCAGCTCTTTTATTTCCTCAAAATCGTAGTACTCTCCAGATTTGAAATAAGCCGGAAGCAAACTTTTAGCATTCAAAATGGATATGTTCATACTATCACTATTTATATCCCAATTGATCATATCTGCCTCAATACTCATATTATAATATGAAGCACTAAATGGTCTTACACTATAACCGTTCTTGTCCTTAATTACCACAAACCTTTTCTCATTGGTATAAAAGCGAGTTTTTACAGAAGGATGTGTGATAGAGTCCCTGCCATGATAAATCGTGACTTTAGAATTAAATGAGGTGATGACAGAATCTTTGAAGTTGAAAAGTTTTGAATACGTTTTAAATTTTTTGCCATCCGCATCTATAAATTCCAGTTTTGATTCCTTCCCATAAGCTGATGCTCCTATTAGTCGGCTTCCTTCGAGGGTAATTCCTCCTGTAAAAACAAGGTTCTTATCTCCAAGATTATCAATTCTGATATCATTTTCATAAGAGATAAATCTTGGAAACTTTGCATCGCCAACACTGTCGTGCTTCACACTTTTAAACTCAAAATACCCATTGGCTATCTTATCAATTTTTTCATTATAATTTAACTTTGCATTTACAGCCTCTAAATACGGAATTCGTACATTAAAACTATATTTTTCAATATTGACAAATACTTCGTCCGGATCTTTACCTGCCCCTGTCCAGTCAAATTTTCCTCCTTCGCCAACAAACAAATATTTATCTAACAAAAAAGATCCGCTCGTCGCGGAAAGTATAGAAGAATCATATTTGGTAGTAAAAATTAAATCCACATGACTAAATGTGATCAAAGCACCTTCTTTCTCAGGGAGGTCAACATCTAAAGCGCTTTCCTCAAACATCAATATCGGGTCTGCATCTTCTTCATCGATTGCCCAGCTTTCTGACTCTCCATCTGCTGTAATATTTTCATCTCCCCATCCGTCAGCATCGTCTCCCCATGAGTCTTCACTATCTCCCCAGCCATCATTTGCTTCATCATCTCCCCAGCCATCATCATTTGTTTCTTCCTCCTCGTCCTGAGATTGCTCTACAATAATGTCTTCATAAGATTGAGCCTCTATTGCTTCAACAAATTCAAAATCGTAATCAGAATTTATTACATATAGATTGTTGTAGTTGGTATAGTGAAGTGCTTCGTGTTCAAAAAATATTCTCAAATTGACAAGCTCTCTGGAAAAATTTCTCGCCGTGCTTTTGCTGAGTGACTGCGAAAGCATGGTCAGATAATTATCCATTTTTGTGCCTGACAATCCAGCTAAATTTACTCCGGAAGTTAATGCACCAAAAAAGTCTCTCTGATATGGAATATTAGGGAACTTTCTGGATTGCAATCTTAATGCAATGTCAATGATATTGGTTTGTTGCTGACCGGAAAATGAGGCTGGCCAAATGGCATTAAAGTCCTGGCCAATTGCAGCAGCTTCTCTATTATTTGTGTGCTCCAATAGTGTAGCAATCTGGGAGCCAAAAGTTGTAACCGAATCATTCAGAACAACATATTGGCCCATAGCCACATGCACAACAAAGGTAAATAGGATAAGGTTTAATATTCTTTTTAACACAACACTTTTCGAAAAGTTCACAATTTAGCGATAATTGTACAACAACTTTATTTCAGAATATGATAAAAATCAACCGTATAAGTTTTCATTGATAATAACGCCAAAATGGAAGAGGCAATTATATTGGAGCAGGGATTAACCTCATCATTGCCCAGTTGTTTCGGATATTGGTATGCACAAGTGTTAGATTACAACTGATAGCTTTCCTTCTTAAATCATCTTCATCGTATGAATAAAAGCCGCTTAACACAATTATTCCATTTTCGGCCAGTAGCTTTTTGTAATGTGGCAATTCGTCCATTAGTACGATTTTGTTTATGTTGGCATAGATCACATCAAATGGCCCGGGCAATGTAAGTTTGTCAATACTTCCTTGTAATATTTCAAAATTTTCAACCTGATTCAAATCAAAATTTTCTTTGCAGTTTTCAATACACCAGGCGTCTGTATCAGTAGCTACAATAGATTTAGCCCCCAATTTAAAAGCCATAATGGCTAATATCCCAGTCCCGGTTCCCACATCCAAAATTTGTTTTTCTTTATGGTCTATCGTCAATTGTTCCGCAACAATGAGATGTGTGGTTTCGTGATGTCCGGTGCCAAATGACATTTTGGGATTGATGATAACGTCATGCTTAATTTTTGTCTGGGGCTTATGAAAGGTCGCTCTTATTTGTACTTTTTCATCAATAATTACAGGCTCGAAATTATTTTCCCACTCTTCATTCCAATTAATGTTTTCGAGTCGTTCTACTTTAATTGTTGTTCTAATTCCATACTTTTCAAATAAATTGTCCAGCAAATTCTTATCATAGAACTCTTCAATAATAAAAGCATCTAATCCTGTTTCTGTTTCCAGAAAGGAGTCGAAATGAATTGCGGCCATTTCTGCAATTAATATTTCAGTGGAAGCGGCATAGCAAGAGATGGATATTTTTAAATATTGAGGCATGATTAATCGTTACAGCCGGCAAAGGACTCTACATCTATTAAGAAAATAGAAAAATCTGCCAAGCCCTTATTGGGTTCAAAGTATATAGTGAAGTCAGCAAATGCTTTGGATTCTGTGAAATGCCACAATCCTTCCATATCAGCATATACACGACTTTCCACTTCAAAAACTTTGATATCGCAAAAAGCTTCCGACTCTTCTTCATAAACTCTGAAGTCAGCAAGAGCGCGATTTTTTTCTATATATACTGCCCCATAAATTTTACAATAATTCACCTGGGCACTAAAAACAGAAGGAGAATTAACCATGACGATAATAATCAACATCAAGGCAATTCTCCTTAAAATTTTCAATAACATATGCTGTTAGTAAGATTTACCTATTTCGACAAAATCTCTGGATTTTAAAGATGCTCCGCCAATCAGTCCACCATCGATATCTTTTTGTGCAAATAAATCAGATGCATTTTTAGGATTGCAGCTACCGCCGTATAAAATTGAAATACCTTCTGCAACTTCATCGCCATATTTCCCTGCAAGATGTGCTCTTAATTTTTCGTGCATCTCCTGAGCTTGCTCTTTTGAGGCAGTAACGCCTGTTCCTATTGCCCAAATTGGTTCGTAGGCAATCACCAATTTTTTAATATTTTCTGCTGATAATTGAAATAAACTCTCTGTAAGTTGTCGGGTCACAAAATCAAAATGAGCTTCTTTTTCGCGGATTTCTAAAGACTCTCCACAACAAAAAATTGGAGTGAGACCGGCCTCCAAAACAGTTTTTACTTTTTTGGCTAAAAATTCATTCGATTCTCCAAAGTATGCTCTGCGTTCGCTATGTCCGATAATTACATAATCTACACCTACCGAATTTAACATATCAACAGATGTTTCGCCAGTATATGCACCCTTGAGGTTGTCATTGCAGTTTTGCGCTCCAAGACTCACTTTTTCAGCATCGCCAATAATTTTCGAAACGCTACTCAAATGAATAAATGGTGTGCATAAAATCATTTTTACATCATCCTTTAATTCATCTGCCACCATATTAACTATTTCTGAAGCAAGAGCCACTCCTTCTTCAAGTGTGTTATTCATCTTCCAGTTTCCAGCAACAATTTTATTTCTCATTATTCTAATTTTTTGTAATTAATTTTCGGTGCAAACTTACTCATTTTGATTTTAGTCCCATAAATCGAATAGATAAAATTCAATCAATTATGACAACGATCATATTATATCAATAAGTAGAAAAGTAGTTCTATCTTTCCCTGTGAACAGTGTCAAGGGAAAATGGGGGCAGGCAAACAGACCAGTAGACAGCTGGGTAATCATAAGGGTTGGAGTATTGAACCCGCGCTCCTTTTTTAACCAATATGCTCTGGCCGGCTTCTATTACAATTTTTTCGCCATCGACATTGATTAGCTTTTTTCCTTTTATCATTAAAGTAAATTCGTCAAACTCTGGAGTTTGCAAAGGTTCTTTCCATCTGGGAGGCACCTCCATTTTTGCAATGCTGCATTTATCATATTTATTGCTGGCATTGCCAAAGTGCTCCTCGATCAATTTCATATCTATAGTTGGCACAACAAAAGGATCGTCTTCTTTTATATAATTTTTCATAGGTCACTCTAATTCGACACACAAAGTAATTATTTAGTGCGAACAAATTATTATTGTTTATGAATTTTTATTTTGGGCTCATCACTTTTGAAGAATAGTTATCGAATTATGGAGCACTATTAGGAACCAAACATGAAAGGCTAGCTAATTCTGCTCCAATTAAGAGATGATCTCCTTTGGCTTTTCACTTGCTGTTTTATCAAAAAATTATGTTCTTTTTCCAGATTGGGATCATCCTGCAATACTTCCTGTGCAGCCTGCCTGGCAATCTCCAGTATTTTTGAATCTTTACCCAGATCTGCTATTAGCAAATCAAGAATACCACTTTGCTGGGTTCCCATGATATCTCCAGGGCCACGCAACTTGAGATCCTCCTCGGCGATATCGAAACCATTATTTGTACTTACCATGATACTTATTCTCTGCCGACTTTCTTTTGTCAATTTATAATTGGTCAGCAAGATACAATATGACTGATCGGCCCCCCTGCCAACTCTGCCTCGCAATTGGTGGAGCTGGGCGAGGCCAAACCTTTCTGCATTTTCTATAACCATGATGGTTGAATTTGGCACGTTGACGCCTACTTCTATCACTGTGGTGGCTACCATGATTTGAGTCTCATTTTTTACAAATCGTTGCATTTCAAAGTCTTTGGCCTTTGATTTCATTTTTCCATGAAGAATTCCTACATGATATTCTGGGAATGCGCGATTGATAGCTTCATACCCATCGGTTAGGTGTTTCAAATCAAGCTTTTCTGATTCTTCAATGAGGGGATATACAATATATACTTGGCGTCCCTGAGCAATTTGTTTTCGAATAAACCCAAATACCTCCAGTCGATTAGCATCATATTTATGCATGGTTTTAATCTCCTTTCTGCCTGCCGGTAGTTCATCTATTACAGATATGTCCAAATCTCCATAGAGTGTCATGGCCAAAGTTCGCGGAATTGGTGTAGCAGTCATGACAAGAATATGGGGCAAATAAGACTTATTTTTTTGCCATAATTTTGAACGTTGAGCGACTCCAAACCTATGCTGCTCATCGACAATGGCGAGGCCAAGATTTTGAAACTGAACTGCATCTTCTATCAAGGCATGGGTGCCAATTAATATTTTGAGCGTACCATTTTCAAGTTTTTCTGAAATGATCTTGCGTTCGCTCTTCTTTGTAGCACCTTTTAAAATTGCTATGTCAATTCCCAATTCATCAGCGAAAGGCTTTAGTCCCTTGAGATGTTGATCAGCTAATATTTCCGTAGGTGCCATCAATGCGGTTTGTGCTCCATTACCAATTACCACCAACATACAAATGAATGAAACTATCGTCTTTCCGCTGCCAACATCACCCTGGATAAGTCGATTCATTTGTTTTCCGGATTTCAAATCATGGTATATTTCTCTAATAACTTTTTTTTGTGCATTGGTAAGTTCAAATGGCAAATGATTATTATAAAACTCTTTGAGGATGTTTGTTGAACTAAAAACCTGGCCTTTAAATTTTTCAACCCTGGTTAGTTTTAGTTTTATCAATCTTAATTGCAAATAGAAAAACTCTTCAAATTTCAAACGATACTGAGCTTTTCGAAGCATTTCCTGATTTTCAGGGAAATGAATATTTATCTGGGCATCTTTTTTATTGATCAGTTTATAATGATTTTGAATATTGCTCGAAAGGCTTTCTCTGATGTGCTGCCCGGATGCAGTAAGTAAAGTTTTTTGCAATTTCGAAATACCTTTGCTGTCAAGGTATCTGGGTCGTAATTTTTCAGTAGAAGGATATATAGGCTGAAAAGACACAGGGCTTTCGGCAATTTCCGAAAGGGCTTCAATTTCGGGGTGGGCAATATTAAATTTACTGTTAAAAACAGAAGGCTTCCCAAATATCACGTAGTCAATACCTACCTTCAGCTTATTCATCATCCATTGCGCCCCTTTAAACCAGACCAATTCTATGACACCTGTTCCATCAGAAAATTGAGCAACAAGCCTTTTTTTTCTTTCTTGCCCGATCATTTCAATGCGAAGAATTTTTCCCTTAAGCTGAATGTAGGTCATTGATTGGTTGACTTCCCTGATCTGGTGAAATTTTGTACGATCTTCGTATCTGAAAGGATAATGTTGAATGAGGTCTCCAAAAGTAAAAATCTTAAGTTCCTTGTTCAGCAATTCTGCCTTGTTCGGGCCAACACCTTGCAGAAATTCTATCCTAGTGTCAAAGAAACTTGTCATTAATTGTCACTTGTTTGAAAATCTTCTTTCCATTGGAGTGTATTCAATAAATGGACGATGTCGTCACGTACAAATGCTATGACCGGTGCAAGAGAATCATTTTGAGTGGCAGTATTAAAATACAAAGCCCCCCTTAAAAAATGATCTACCGAATCTGTGGTAAAAAATTGATATTGACTTGGCACCTCCCCAGACAGCTCAGCAATCACAACCGTTTTATTGGACTTTGTTACTACAACGGCCTCATCAATTGCATAGGCTTTCACCTGGTGCTTTGATGTCAATTTGTAGGCTGTGGCCAAATATTCCCGTAATAATTTTTCACTGTGCTTAACGGGCTTATACGATACTTGAATGGACGCTTCAAATTCGGGGTAATAAATATCAATCCAATATGGCTCCGCTATCCAGCTGGAATCATTCAATATTTTAGCGTATTGCGAATATTCAAACTGGTATGGGAAGGAGTCTGAAAGTACTTGATATTCATTGTTTGGTAGTAGTATTCTATTGAAGCCTTTTGGTTTTGGCATATAGTCTGTCCTGCATCCAACTATTGAAAATAATATGAAAGCTATCACTACTACATATTTATCCATGTGCGTATAAATTGGCAAAACCTATAATTTATCCAGTTAACTTATAGCCCGACTTGCTATTGGTGCTTTATAATATTTTATTAATTGATTACTACTCTGATACTTTTAATTCTTTTTAGATCAACAGCAACAATCTCAAATTCAAACTTTTCAAAGGTAATAATTTCACCCACGTTCGGAAGTTTACGTTTTATTTCAAGAATCAGACCTCCCAGGGATTCATTTTCTCCTTTTACTTTTTCAAAAATCGCAGGATCTTGATCTGTAATTTTACAAAAATCTATCAGCGTAGTTTTGCCTTCGAAAACATAAGTGTTATTATCTATTTTACTAAATATGGTTTCGTCGATATCAGATTCATCTTGTATTTCACCAAAAACCTCTTCCATTACATCTTCGAGGGTAACTAACCCCGCTGTACCGCCATACTCATCTACTACTATGGCCATATGTACATGTTTCTCTTGAAAGTCTTTTAGCAAGGTGTCGATTTTTTTTGTTTCAGGAATAAAAAATGGTGTTCTGATGAGCTTATTCCAATTATAGTTTTCCGCTTTGTGTAAATGTGGCAAAAGGTCTTTACTGTACAATATGCCTTCAATATTATCAATTGATTCTTTATATATTGGTATTCTTGAGAATCCACAAATATTTATTTTATCAATCAATTCATTGAAATTAAGCGTGATATCCAGCATAGTAATATCAACTCTCGATCTCATTACTTGCTTTACATTTAATTGGCCAAAGTTTACAATACCTTTCAAAATACCCTTTTCTTCTTCCGTGGTTTCTTCATTGGTAGTCAACTCCAGGGCCTGGTTGAGTTGCTCGGCAGATATTTCGTTACCCTTCTTCTTTTTCTTGCTTTCAAAAAGCATCGAAATATGTGTCAATGCCCAGGAAATAGGTTTGAAGAATTTAAAAGAAAAATTGATAAACGGAACGGTCATTTTTGCAAACCCTATGCTTTTTTGATTAGCATAAATTTTAGGAACAACCTCTCCAAGGTACACAATTACAAAAGTGATAATTGCCGTAAGGACAATGACTACCTTCCCTTCTGCGCTGTGCGAACCGGTAAGCCGCCAGGTCACGATTGTAGAAAGAGTAACAAAAGTTATGTTAATAAAATTATTTAAAATAAGGATTGTGGCTAACAATCGCTTGGGCTGAGATATTAGATAAAATATTCGTTTTTCAACTTTATCACCTTCTTTTAGTTGTTGGATTTCTTTTGAGTCAAGTGAAAAAAAGGCAACTTCAGAACCGGATACCATCCCAGACAGTAGCAATAACAAAACCAATATAATTCCATTGATTATGTAAAACAGCTCCGGGGTATTTTGCAAAACCATTAAAATGATCTGGGAACCAGGGTCAGGATCATCGATGTTAATTTCCAATATTCAGTTTTTATTTTTCAATTAAAATGGCAAATCATCACTTTCTTCTGCTGCAGGAGCTGCTGCCTGTGGCTCGGTAGGTTTAGAAACTACAGGTGGTGCAGGTTCTGACACCGGCTGATTTTGAGGAGCAGAACTACTAGCTGAATTATCAGATCGACCACCAAGCATTGTCATATTATTGCCTCTGATCCTTGTTGTAGTACGATTAATTCCTTCTTTATCTTGCCAGCTTTCAGTTCTTATTCTGCCTTCAATATATACTGTCTGCCCTTTTTTCAAATATTGTTCAGCAACTTTCGCCAACCCTTCCCAAAGCTCTATCCTGTGCCATTCTGTTTGCGTGACACGCTCACCGCTTTTATTTGTATAAGATTCAGATGTTGCAATATTAAAATTTGCAACAACAGCACCATTGCTCAAATGCCTTACTTCCGGATCAGAACCCAGATTTCCGATTAAAATTACCTTATTTACTCCAGCCATTGTTTTCTTTTATTTCACAAAATTAAAATGTTTTTAAAACTAATCAATTAAGGGGGTCTCTAATAATTCATTTCCTCTAAATATTTGACAATAAGAATTGACTTGGGCAAGCGTTCTATTTCTTCCTTTGAATGTAGCTGATATCCTTGCCAATCCATCGGATTAATTTTAAAATTTTCGTCCAATTTAATATTATAAAATTTGCAAATAATTTTTTGATGCGTCAATTGATGCTTATAAATTATCGATTCATTTACGATCTCCCACTTTTGCGAATTTTCAATCATTATTTCCGGAAACTCAAGTTGATCGAAACTATTTTCGGCATCAACCTCGATAAGAAAAAATTCGAATAGCCCTTTCCAGATGTCTTGACCTACTCTTTTTCTCAGAAAATATTTGTTATTGATTTCTAAAATCAAATAGTGCAAATACCTTGTTCTTATTTTTATCTTTTTTGCCTTAAAAGGAATTGTCTGCTGAGTTCCGTTTTTTTGGGCACTACAAAGCCCTATAAAATCGCAAGTATGGCAAGATGGATTTTTTGGTTTACAGTGTAGTGCTCCAAATTCCATAATAGCTTGATTAAATATATCAGGCCTAATATTTGAGATAAGTTCTTCGGCAATTTTTTCTATTATAATTGAAGTTTTCCTTTCTCCAATATCCTCTTCAATCCCAAACAATCTTGTAATCACCCTGACTACATTCCCGTCAATTACAGCCTCTCTTTTGCCAAATGCTATTGACGCAATTGCCGCAGAAGTATAGGGGCCAATGCCGGGTAGTTTTATTAATTCCTGGCGATTTGAAGGAAAAACTCCATTGTACTTATCGACAATGATGTTTGCACATTTATGCAAATTCCTTGCCCGACTATAGTATCCCAATCCTTGCCACGTTCTTAGTATATCATCAATAGGTGCTGCTGCAAGGATACTTACTGTGGGATATTTCTCAATAAATTTTAAATAATATGGAGTACCCTGATCTACTCGAGTTTGCTGAAGAATAATTTCAGACAGCCAAATATTATAGGGATCCCGGGTATGGCGCCATGGCAAATCACGCTTGTTGGATTTGTACCAGCTTACTAGCATACCAGCTATGTTGTTATTTTTCAATGTCTGTTATAATTTGCTCTGTATCAGATATTTTTACTGTTTTCTTTTTTAATTGTCAGTTGAGCCATTAAATTTGTGCCTCAAAATAATTGTATTAGAGGTTGTTACATAATTAAAAGACAAATAAAGTGACTAAAGCAGAAGTGATAACAAAAATTGCCGATCAAACAGGAATTGATAAAGCTGACGTTCAAATAACAGTTGAAGCTTTTTTTAGTGTTGTGAAGAATTCTATGGCATCAGGAGAAAATATTTATGTTAGAGGATTTGGCAGTTTTGTTAATAAAAAAAGAGCGAAAAAAGTTGCGAGAAATATTTCAAAAAACACTGCTATTGTCATTGATGAGCATTTCGTACCCAGCTTTAAACCTTCCAAGGTATTTATAGAAAAGATAAAAAGCAGCCCGAAGGTAAAGTAACCAAGCACTTGTACTTTCACGGTTTTATTTTTTAGGTGACGATTAATGATAAAATCCAGACTTCTACTTTTAATTTTTATCATAGCATTTTCAATATTGCTTTATATGTTGCCTCGGTATGTAGTAAACAATACTGATAGGGAAATGGAAAGCAGCACTTCTGAAAGTACAAATTGAGGATAATATATTCCTGATTGTTTAGAAAAATCAAAGTTCAGTCTTTTGATGATGTCAATAATTATCTTTCATAAAATTGCATTCCAATTTTTTTCGAGACTTGACCCTAATAGTTTGCACTAAATTCTGTCAAGCCTTCCAACATTTTAATTTATAGGTAGAAGTTTTATTTTCTCACTAAACGCTCGTTTATAGTTAACATGTGATCTATATTTTATGATAATTAGCTACTTTTGCATTTCTTTTACTGAATATGGATAAAATAAGAAATTTCTGCATAATTGCTCATATTGATCATGGCAAAAGTACACTGGCAGATAGGCTGTTGCAGTCAACAGGAACAGTGTCTGATCGAGACATGCAAGCTCAATTGCTGGATAATATGGACCTTGAGAGAGAACGGGGAATTACCATAAAAAGCCATGCCATTCAGATGAATTATAAATTTGAAGGGAATGACTATATATTGAATCTAATTGATACTCCCGGCCATGTCGATTTTTCTTATGAAGTTTCCAGATCCATTGCTGCTTGTGAGGGCGCATTATTAATAGTGGATGCCTCTCAGGGAATTGAGGCACAAACTATCTCAAATCTTTATCTGGCCATGGAGCACGATTTGGAGATAATTCCCGTAGTCAACAAAATTGATCTGCCAGGCGCTCAACCCGATGAAGTAAGAGACCAAATCGTAGATCTCTTGGGCATTGACGAAGAATACATCATTTATGCATCGGCAAAAGAAGGAATAGGCATTGACGATATCCTGGAGGCCATAGTGCACAGAGTTCCACAACCCAAAGGAGATGAAAATGCGCCTTTGCAAGCCATGATATTTGATTCCGTTTTCAATTCATACCGTGGTATAGAAGTAATTTTCAGGGTTTTCAATGGTGAGATTAAAAAAGGAGATAAAGTAAAATTTATCAATACCGGCAAAGTATATGATGCACAGGAAATTGGTATTCTAAAACTCGAGCAAGAACCAGTAGATGAAATTGGTACCGGAAATGTTGGCTACCTGATTTCCGGAATTAAAGTCGCCCGCGAAGTAAAAGTAGGAGACACCATTACCCATCTTGAACGACCCTGCGAAGACACCATCAAAGGATTTGAAGACGTAAAACCCATGGTATTTGCAGGGATATATCCTGTAGAAACCAGTGAATATGAAGAACTTCGTGCCTCAATGGAAAAACTCCAGCTCAATGATGCTTCATTGGTTTGGGAACCGGAAACATCTATGGCCTTGGGATTTGGATTCAGGTGTGGGTTTCTGGGTATGTTGCATATGGAAATTGTGCAAGAACGACTGGAAAGAGAATTTGATATGACGGTGATCACCACCGTTCCTTCGGTGCAATTTAGAGCGATAAAAACAGATGGGGAATTTTTCGAAGTCAACGCACCATCGGAAATGCCTGAGCCCAATACAATATCACATATTGAAGAGCCATTTATCAGAGCTCAAATAATTTCAAAAGCTGATTATATAGGGCCGATCATTGCATTATGTATTGACAAAAGAGGGGTGATCAAGAATCAGGTTTATTTGACCAGCGATCGTGTAGAGTTGACATTTGAGCTGCCACTTGCAGAGATCGTATTTGACTTTTACGATAAACTTAAGACCATCTCCAGAGGCTATGCTTCGCTGGATTATGAATTGATTGGATATCAACAATCTACCATGGTAAAATTAGATATCATGCTCAACGGAGATAAGGTAGATGCGCTATCTGCAATCGTACATAGAGATAAAGCATATGACTGGGGTAAGCGACTTTGTGAAAAACTCAGAGGGTTGATACCAAGACAAATGTTTGAAATAGCCATACAAGCTTCCATCGGCTCAAAAATTATTGCCAGAGAAAGCGTGAGGGCAATGAGGAAAAACGTATTGGCAAAATGTTACGGAGGAGATATATCAAGAAAAAGAAAATTGCTCGAAAAACAAAAGAAAGGCAAGAAACGGATGAGAAGTGTAGGGAATGTAGAAATTCCTCAAGAAGCGTTCATGGCTGTTTTGAAGCTTGATTAAAATAAGTTCGCCTCATCACATCACTCACAGATCTAATTATCAACGCAAAAATAATTTCAACATATCTAAAAACCTTAAAGCATGGCTACAATATTAGATGGTAAGAAAACTTCTTCGGATATCAGAATTGAAATTGCCGAAAAAACCAAATTGATAAAAGAACAAGGAGGTAAAATCCCTCACCTTGCAGCGATATTGGTAGGAAATGATGGCGCCAGTGAGGCATATGTGCGAAATAAAGTAAAAGACTGCGAGCAGGTGGGTTTTAAATCAACGCTGAAAAGATTTGATAATTCTGTTAGCGAAGAAGAATTACTGCGTGAAGTAGAAGCCACTAACAACGATCCGGATATTGATGGGCTAATCGTACAGCTACCCATTCCAGATCATATTTCTGTTCAAAAAGTGACCGATCGGATTAAGCCTGAAAAAGATGTAGATGGTTTTCATCCGGTAAATGTTGGTCGAATGGCCAAGAGCTTGCCGTCATATATTTCCGCTACTCCCTATGGAATATTGCAATTGTTAGAAAGGTACGAAATAGAAACTTCTGGTAAGCATTGCGTAGTCATTGGCAGAAGCGATATTGTGGGTACGCCAATGAGTATCTTACTTTCCAGAAAGGCCTATCCTGGAAATTGCACAGTGACACTGTGCCATAGTCGCACAAAAGATATTAAAGCAATGACGTTACAAGCCGATATTATTATCGCAGCTCTGGGGATTCCTGGCTTTCTGAAAGGTGACATGGTAAAAGAAGGTGCCGTGGTGATTGATGTAGGTATTACGAGAGTAGCTGACGCTTCGAAAAAGAGTGGGTTTTCTTTAAAAGGAGATGTTAATTTTGATGAAGTGGAACCAAAATGCAGTTTCATCACACCAGTGCCAGGAGGAGTAGGGCCGATGACAAGAGCTTCATTATTGATGAATACGCTGTTGGCGTCTAAGAATGCTATTTATAAATAAAAGCGCAGTAATAAAATTTCAATGGAACTGGCGCTGGAAATAATGAAGAATAAACGCAGCAAAATAATTGATGGAAAACTTCCATTGATGGAGGCGTTCTACACCATCCAGGGAGAAGGAGTACATGCTGGAAAAGCTGCATATTTTATCAGGCTGGCAGGTTGTGATGTTGGCTGCCCCTGGTGCGATGTAAAAGATTCCTGGGATGCTGATATTCACCCACAAATTAGCGTAAGCGAGATTGTCAACTCGGCAAGTAAACACAATTCTAAAATAGCTGTAATCACTGGTGGTGAACCCTTAATGTACGATCTCACAGAGCTAACTGAAAAATTAAATTTAATCGGATTTAAAACTCATCTTGAAACTTCAGGTGCCTACTCTCTGACTGGCAGCTGGGATTGGATATGTCTTTCCCCTAAGAAATTCAAAAAGCCGTTGCAAATGACATTTGATGTTGCCAACGAACTAAAGGTAATTGTGTACAATAAAAGCGATTTTTTATGGGCCAGTCAAATGGCCAAAAAAGTAAGAGGGGAATGTAAACTGTTATTGCAACCGGAATGGTCTAAGTCAAAAGAAATGTTACTTCAGATAATTTCCTTTGTCAAGGAAAACCCTCAATGGGAGATTTCATTGCAAGTCCATAAATTTATGGATATTCCATAATATGACTCAATTCAAAGAAACACAAAATGATCAAATTCGCAACTACCGCATTACTAGCATTACTTCTACCTTTTTTGACAATTGCTCAAGACATCAATTATGCCAAAGAAGTTGTGAAAACTCTGGCTTCTGTAAAATTTTATGGAAGAGGCTATGTCTCTGAAGGTGATAAAATTGCGGCCAATTACATTAGTTCGGAATTCAAAAAAATTGGACTGAAATCATTCAAAAAGAATTACATTCAGAAATTTTCGAATTCTGTAAATACTTTTCCTGGAACAATGAAATTGTCGTTGAATGGAGAAAAGAAAATCCCTGGTGCTGACTATCTCATCGAAGCAGGTTCGCCAAGTATCAAAGGAAAATTCAAAACTGTCATACTAACAGCTAATGACATAAATGATAGTAATATTCTTGGTGATAAACTCAGAAGTTCGGCAGGGAAATTCATCGTCATCCCAACATACAATATCGATGATTATACTAAGGATCAGAGAAAAATGATTTCTGATCTCATCGGTTTTGTCAAGTTTCACCCTAACAACCCAGCTTCTGGCTTGATTATTCTAACAAAAAATAAACTTACTTGGGGAGGTTCAACGGTTCTCAATTCAAAGCCTTCATTCACAGTAATGGCAGATAGCACTCAAGAACCAATAGAAAAGATCACAGTAAATGCTGAAAATAAATTCTATGACGAGTATCAAACTCAAAATGTTGTTGGTTATATGGAAGGTGAAAACTCTGACTCCCTCATAGTACTAGTTGCTCATTATGATCATTTAGGAATGATGGGGTCAGATGCAATATTTCCAGGGGCAAACGATAATGCCAGTGGAATTGCTATGCTTTTAAACCTTGCCAAATATTATAAAACCAATAAACCAAAATACACTACTGCTTTTATAGCATTTGGAGGTGAGGAACTAGGGGGTTACTTGGAGCAAAGCACTTCGTTGAAAATCCTCTTTTCAAACTCGAAAAAATCAAGTTTCTCATAAACTTCGACATCTCGGGTACTGGTGATGATGGAATTCAAGTAGTAAATGGAAAGATTTACAGAGACAAATTTGATCGATTGGTTCAAATAAACTCAGAACAAGATTTACTGGCGCAAGTTAACCCAACTTGAAAATAAGGATCAAAAACTGAGTTAATATTCATTGATTTTAATTTATTTTAAAGGGTATATATTTGATTAGACAGCGTATGAGTGGTTTTTGTTTGTTGAAAATCAAAAGGTTGTGACCCATAGAGTTGATTTTGATTTATAATGGTATTATACTGCGCCGATGTATATCCGTAGCGTTAAGAAAAAGAATAAGGGGTCAATGGATTTAAAGAAAGACCCTATGTGAGAAAATCAAAAGTTGTGACCCAATTGTAA